>DASSKX010000739.1:0-5408 GCA_035689925.1 Acidobacteriaceae bacterium | reverse complement strand
CCTGAAAGAAGGACTCGACCAGACCGGAGCGCTCATCGGTCCTCTGCTCATCGCGCTGTTCCTGGCGCATCGCGGACAGTATCGCGTTGCCTTCGCCGCGCTGCTGATCCCGGCGATCATCACCGCCGTCCTGATCCTGGTGACGAAGTTCATGTACCCGCGCCCGGAGGATCTGGACACGGAAGCGCAGACACCCGCAGCGTCCGGTTCGGGCCTGGGCCGCACCTTCTGGATTTATCTCATCGGCGCATCCCTCGTTGCAGCCGGCTTCGCCGACTACCAGCTCATCGCCTATCACCTGCAAAAGCACGGCATCGCCTCGATCGTCCTCATCCCGGTCTTCTATTCCGTCGCGATGGCGACCGGCGGCGCAGGATCGATGCTCTTCGGCAAGCTCTTCGACCGCTACGGCGTCACGGTACTCATTCCGCTCACGCTGTTTTGCATCGTCTCGGCGCCGCTGGTCTTTCTGGGCGGATTCTGGGTCGCGATGCTGGGAGCTGCGCTGTGGGGCCTCGGCATGGGCGTCCACGACTCCATCATCCCCGCCGCCGTCGCAGCCATGGTTCCGCCGGAACGCCGCCCCTCAGCCTACGGCATTTTCACCGCAGCGTTTGGCGTCTTCTGGTTTCTCGGCAGCGTCGCGATCGGCCTGCTCTACGACGTCTCGATCCGCGGAGCCGTCGCCTTCTGTGTGGCAACGGGCGTCGCGAGCCTGCCGTTCTTTTTTGCTGTGCGGCGGGGGATGGCCAAAGCCTGAGCGTCAGCGCGACGTCAGTTCCAGCCCAGCACGATGCGTGGGGTACAGCAAGTATCCCAATCCGACGCGCATATGGTGATTGATCCCATTCGGGACGGTAATCGCCAAACACATGCCCAGCATGCCGTGCGCCAGCGCGATGCAGTAGAGGTTCCGGTAGCGCAGATACAGCCAGCAGGCCACCGCTCCCCAGACGATAACCGCCGGCGTCAGTACCGGATTCGGAATGTGCGCGACGGCGAACATCAGTGCCGCCACTCCGATCGCGCGCCGCCGGCTCAGCCCCAGCCGCAACAGCCGCAGCAGCACGTAAACCTGCAGGATGAACTGCTGGATCAGCGCCCAGATCCCGTATTCCCCCACGTGCACGAGGAGCGGCAACGGTCCATAGAGGCGATGCAGCGTGCCGGCCCAGGCCGCAATCCACATCCCAATGAAGAACAGCGCCATCGCCGCCGGAATGATCCATAGAGACCGGGCCAGTCCCCTGATACCCAATCCCAGCGGACGGCTGCGATTCCGGCTGAGGATCGACGTGACGACGATCCAGGCGACAGTGATCCAGTAGAGAACGTTCTGCGCGGGACGCGGCGTCCACACCACCACCAGGATCAGCCCATAGCCTACGAACAGCTCCGTCAGCTCGCGCCGACGCGACACCTGGGTAGGCGTATCGGCCGTCATGCGGGCAGGGAGGAGCGGCGTGGAGTCCAGAGTCGCCATCGTACGTGACTCATTCGACGGAGTTGGACGCCTCTGGTTGTGCGCGGGATGTGACAGAACATCGATGACATGGCAACGCTTCTCCGCGAGACGAAAAAGCCTCACCCGCAGGCGAGGCTTCCTGGCTGAGAGGCGTCGCCTCTCAGCCATTCATCCGCTACTGCAGCAGCGTCCCGTTCTCCGGTTCCACTTTCGCTTCCTCCGGAGGGATGACCACAGCGGCAGCCACCTTATCCCCGTCTTCGAGATTCAGCAGCTTCACGCCCTGTGTCGACCGTCCCGCCGCCCGCACCGTGTTCGTGTCGATGCGGATGATCTTGCCGTACTGGCTGATCACGATGATCTCCGACGTCTCGTCCACCAGCTGAATGCCGACCACCTTGCCGTTCTTCGCGGTCGTCTTGACGTTGATCACGCCCTTGCCGCCGCGCGTCTGCAGCCGGTATTCGCCCACATCCGTGCGCTTGCCGAAGCCGTTCTCCGTCACGCTGAGGATGCGCGCCGTTTCGCCATCCTTCTCCTGCGTCACGGCCATACCCACGACGTAATCATTCTTGCCGAGGTCGACGCCGCGCACGCCGTACGCCGGACGCCCCATCGAACGCACATCGTTCTCATGGAAGCGAATGGCCATGCCGTTATGCGTCGCGATAAACACGATCTGGTTGCCGTCGGTGAATCGCACCGCCACCAGCTCGTCATCCTCGTCGATGCCGATGGCGATAATGCCCCGCGACATCACGTTCGAGAAGTCCTTGAGCGGCGTCTTCTTCACCGTGCCGTTGCGCGTCGCGAAGAAGACAAACTTCCCTTCTTCCTCCAGATTGCGCACCGGCTGGATCGTTCGCACCGTCTCGCCTGGCTGCAGGCTCAGCAAGCTGGCAATCGACTTGCCCTTGCCCGCGGCGCCAACGTCGGGAATTTCATAGACCTTCAGCCAGTAGACCCGCCCCTTGTTCGTGAAGCAGAGCAGGTAAGCATGCGTCGAATCGACGATCAGCTGCGAGACGAAGTCCTCCTCGCGCGTCTTCATGCCGGTGCGGCCCGTTCCGCCGCGCCGCTGCTGGCGATAGGTCGAGATCGGCGTCCGCTTCAGATACCCCTGATGCGAAACCGTCACCGCCACCTGCTCATCGGCGATCAGGTCTTCCAGCTGCAGCTCCGCCGTCTCGTCCAGGATCTGCGTGCGGCGCTCGTCGCCATACGTCTTGCGGATGGCCTCAAGTTCCTTCACGATTACCTGGCGCAGCTTCTTCTCCGAAGCCAGAATCGATTCGTACTCCGCGATGTTTTCGCGTACCTCCCGCAGTTCGTTCAGCAGCTCGTCAATCGAGAGCTGCGTCAGCCGATACAGCTGCAGTTCGAGAATCGCGTCAATCTGCCGGTAGCTCAGCGTCAGCGTTGCCGTAATCAGCGTCGCCGGATCGATCCCGTACTTCGCCGGATCGAGCTTCACGCCGCGCATGGCTTCATCGCGCACCGTGATCGTCTTACCGGAGAAGAACTGATACAGATTCTCGCGGGCGTCCGCGCGCGACGACGACCGCCGGATGATTTTGATCACGTTGTCCAGGTGATCGAGCGCAATCTGGTATCCGAGCAGGATGTGCTCGCGCTCCTGCGCCTTGCGCAGCAGGAACGCCGTGCGCCGGCGCACCACGTCCTGCCGGTGCTCGATGAAGATCCGGATCGCGTCCGGCAGCGGCAGTTCGCGCGGCTGGCCGTTCACCACGGCCAGGAAGATCATTGAGAAGCTCTCCTGCATTTGCGTGTGCTTGTAGAGCTGGTTCAGGATAATCTGCGCTTCGGCTCCGCGCTTCAGCTCGATCACGATCCGCATGCCGTCGCGGTCGCTCTCGTCGCGCACGTCGCCGATATCATCGATGACTTTGTCGTTCACCAGTTCGGCAATGCGCTTGATCAGCGTATTCTTGTTCACCTGATACGGAATCTCGCTGACGATGATCGACTGCCGTCCCTGGCTCAGGTTCTCGGTCGCGCACTTGGCGCGCATCAGGAAGCGTCCGCGCCCCGTCTTGTAGGCCTGCGCAATGCCGCCGCGCCCGTAGATAAATCCGCCCGTCGGGAAGTCCGGACCCTGCACGTGCTTCAGCACCTCGGCGAGACCCGCATGCGGATTGTTCACCATCTCGATCGCCGCGTTGATCACTTCCGTCAAATTGTGCGGCGGAATGTTCGTCGCCATGCCGACGGCAATGCCGTTCGCGCCATTGACAATCAGGTTCGGAATGCGGGTCGGCAGCACTGCGGGCTCGAGCGTCGATTCGTCGTAATTGGGGACAAAATCAACCGTCTCCATCTCGATGTCGGCGAGCAGTTCGCTGCTGATGCGTTCCAGGCGGCACTCGGTGTACCGCATGGCCGCCGGAGGATCGCCGTCCACCGAGCCGAAATTGCCCTGCCCGTCCACCAGCGGATACCGCATGCTGAACGGCTGCGCCATGCGCACCAGCGCGTCATAGATCGCCGAGTCGCCGTGCGGGTGATAGACGCCCATCGCCTGGCCCACGACCTTGGCGCACTTGGTGTACTTCTTGTTCGACTGCAGGCCCATCTCGTGCATCGTGTAAAGAATGCGGCGATGCACCGGCTTGAGTCCGTCGCGCGCGTCGGGCAGTGCGCGTCCGATGATGACGGACATCGAGTAGTCGAGATACGACCGGCGCATCTCGTCTTCAATGTTGATGGGCACCAGGTTGGCCGCTCCGGGACCGGGAGGATTGCCGTCGCCGGGCGCGCCAAGAGGAAGCTGAGGGTTCTGATCGTCTGCCATAAGGTGTGAAGCCCCGGCCGCTGCATACCGCTCTCAGGACCAGGCTGGATCGGGGCTTATCTCTATGATACGGGAAGATTTAGCTCCCCACAACGGCAGTTAGGCCATTAGATTCAGCCAGTTGAGAAGGGGCATCTTGAAAGGCACTGGCGGACCCCTCTGAAAATGCCCTTTGCCAGCCAAAACCGGACCCGGAACACGTGGCCAAACAGCTCTTCCGGCTGCACGATGAACGCGAGGATATAGTGGGGAACAAGGTTCGTTTTTATGCCCACTGCTCCGGTTGTGCCGGCCACAACTGCCCCTGCCAGCGGCCCCCCGGCCACGCTGCTCTACAACGACTGGTATCCCGCCATGCGCAGCGAAAGCCTCCGCGGCAAGCAGCTGCAAACCGCTCTGCTCCTGGGTATCCCGCTTGTGCTCGGCCGCCGCGACGACGGACGCCTCTTCGCCATGCGCGACACCTGCCCGCACCGCGGCATCCCGCTCTCCTGTGGATGGTTCGACGGCAAGGCGCTCACCTGCAAATACCACGGCTGGGTCTTCGAGCCGGTCTCCGGCCAATGCATGGAGATCCCCTCGCTCACCAGCCAGGATTCCTTTCCGCGCAACCTGCACGGCATGGCCTACCCCTGCGAGGAGCGCGACGGCTACGCATGGGTGTACGTGCCGGAGCCGGGCACCGGGCGCGTGCGCCCCGAAGACGCCGCCGTCGTTCCCGTGCCGGAGCTGCCGAAGTTCAGCGACAAGTTCCGCAGCGCGCACCTCACCGCCGACCTGCCCTGCAACGTCGACCACGGGATCATCGGCCTCATGGACCCGGCGCACGGCCCCTTCGTCCACCAGTCCTGGTGGTGGCGCAAGCAGGCCAGCATCCATGAGAAGGAGAAGCGCTTTGAGCCGATCCCGCAGGGCTTCCGCATGGCGACGCACGCGCCCTCGAAGAACTCCGCGCCCTACAAGTTGCTCGGCGTCTACGGCGACGGTGTCACGACCACCATCGACTTCGTGCTGCCGAACCGCCGCTATGAGACCATCCGCGCCGGCAAGAAGTGGTTCTCCAGTCTGACCACCGTCACACCCACCACGCCCAGCGCCTGTCGCATCAATGTCTACGGCGCGTGGAACGTC
>DASSKX010000738.1:0-2805 GCA_035689925.1 Acidobacteriaceae bacterium | reverse complement strand
CCTGAAACCGCCAGAAAGCGCGCAGGAAAGCACGCGGGCAATATATAAGGGCGGCAGTTACACATCGGCACTGAACTGTGCAATGGGGCGGCCCCCAAACTGTCCCGTTTGCACACAAACTAAGGCACAATAGACAGTCTTAAGTTATTGATCCCGCACAACAAAGCAAGGTGGGGCCCGGTTTTCAAGACCGCCTGTTTCAACCGCTCACACATCCCTCCGCATGAGCGAACGTCTTTGATTTCTTCATTGTATGACGACTCCGGTTTGCGCCGTCGCCATCGGAGCTTTCAATTGGTTGTCCATTAGGTTTTGCAGGGTGGCCATGGCGGTCAGAGTCTGCGGATCCACAGCATCGCGATCGAGGTGCGATTCGCGCGCCATACCAACGTCGCTGCGATGGTGAATGGCCTGGATCACGATGTCCGCGGCACGCCGAGCCGGTGCAGCTTCGTTGCGAGTCCCCGGCGCAATGCGTGCCACTCATGCCATGTGATCCCGGTCCTGGGGAGCACTGGTTTGCTTACCTCGCGCAGCAGGTAGTCGAGGTCCGCTGAGCCGCGTTTCTGGCCTTCGAACAAGTACGTCCTGGGTGAACGCAGAGATTCAGCCATCGAGGAATTGCGCGAGGCACGGGATTACCGCCACGACTAGTCAGTGAGCCACCGCGGGCCCGATTCGTGATTCCGGACCTGCCCGACCCGCCCCCATTACTAACGAAACTGCGACATGTCGATGTTCATCGTGTACCGCTCGCCATTCTGCAGCAGTTCGTCCCAGGTTACGGCCTGCCGGGTCCGTCCCGCCATCCGCCCCAGCATGGCGCTCAGGGCGCTTTGCACGCCGTCTGCCGCCTGGTTGTGAAACTTGCCCGACATGATGCTTTCGATGAACGCCCGGCCCTTCTCCCGATCGGCGAACTGGAGATTGTCCGTGAATGCTCCGTTGGCGGCAAACTGCGCGGCGGGCGTTCCGGATCCCTGAGACTCGTTATCACTCCAGGCCCACGCCTTGTCTCCCACAATGCGAACGGGGCCCGAGTACGGTGCCTCCGCGATTCCCGTCTCGCCGAAGATCTGCTCCGTTACGTTGAACCACCCGCTGTTCCCCCACTGCGTCGACGAAAAGCTCAGGTGAACATCGTTCGGGTACGTGTAGATCACCTGATAGTTGTCCCAGCAGTCGCCCGCGTGTCGGATCACGCTGCGGCCGCCCGTGGCTGTCGCCTTGATCGGATGGCTCTGCAGGATCCAGTTGCAGAGGTCGATGACGTGGATATTCTGCTCGACCAGAATGTCACCGGAGAGGACTCGATCCCACAGCCAGTTGCGCAGCCGGAACTCATCGGGCGACCACCCGGACCCGGTGTGGCTGACCGCGTTCGGTGCAAAGTAATGTGCGGTGATGGCTGCCACCCGCCCAATGTCGCCCGCATGAATCCGTCGCACCACTTCCGCAATCGGCGGCGCGCTGCGCACCTGAAAACCGACGTCCAGACTGAGCCGCCCTTCCGCGCGCTTGCCGATCTCCAGCGCGTGCTGCGTTTGCGCCACATCGACGCCGAGCGGCTTTTCACAGTACGCGTGCTTGCCCGCGCTTACCGCTGCCTCAAGGTGCTGTACGTGAAACCACGGCGGCGTCGAGATCTGGATTGCGTCCACCGATGATGACGCAGCCAGTTCCTCATATGCCCGAGAGCCGTGGAACATCAGCTTCTCATCGATGCCCGGCACACCGAGCGAGCGATTGACCTCGTCGAAGTGCGCCTTCCCCGCCGCCAGCTGATCCGGGAAGAGATCCGCCAGGGCGACGATGCGTGCCGATGTGTTCTTCGCGAATGAGGTAGCTACGGTCGTGCCGCGGTTCCCGCACCCCAGCAGGCCCAGCCGCACCGCCGAGTTCGCCTCGTAGCCGAATGCCGTGCGCGCGTTGAGCAACAGAATCCCCGAGGCCGATGCGCCGCCGATAAAGTCTCTTCGATCCATGTCCTCTCCCGCTCTTATCCCGCCTGGCGCAGTACGCCTGCCAGGACCCGTTCCAGATAGACCTTCTCCTGCTTCACATCCGCGATCTGCTGTGGTCCGGAAATCTCCCGCTCGATCGTGACGGTCCCGGCATATCCGATGCGGTGCAGCTTCGTGAACACCGTTTTGAAATCCACCAGCCCCGTGCCGATCAGCACTTCTTCGCCCAGCTTCATCGGATCGGTCGGCCAGCGGCCATCCTTGGCATGAATGCTGCGCACATGTCTGCCAAGGATGTCCACGGCGTCCACAGGATTGGCCTTGCCATAGAGAATCAGATTGGCTGTGTCCAGCCCCACGCCCAGGTTGGGCTGTGCCACGTCCTGGATCGCGCGCGCCATCGTCGTGGGCGTCTCCTGGCCGGTTTCCATCAGAAATACCTGTCCGTTGCCCGCGCAGTGCTGCGCGACTTCCCGGATCGCCTTCACCGCCTCGTCGTACAACGGATCGGCCGGATCCTCGGGAAGAAATCCGCAGTGTGTCTGCACCTGGCGGATCCCGAGCAATGCTGCAAAGTCGGAGGTCTGCCTGAGAGCGTCCATCCGTGCCGTGCGCGTCGACCGCGGCACAAGCCCAATGGTCGAAGGACCACGCAGGAAATCCCAGACCAGCGGGCCTGGATTGACCACTTCCGCTGCCGTCGGAACCACACTGTATTTCTCGAGCAGCCCTCGCAGTTGCTGCGCCAGATGCTGCGAATAGTGCCCCAAATACCCGTCCAGCGACAGGAAGCAGTTCGTCATGCCCAGTTCGTGTACATGACGGATGCTCTCTTCCGCAC
>DASSKX010000737.1:0-3964 GCA_035689925.1 Acidobacteriaceae bacterium | reverse complement strand
AGATCGCCAGCATCATCGTCGGGCTCTGGCTGGTCTGCATTGCCCTCAATCTGCTCACCACCGGTATGTTCTACGACCTCGCTGTCCGCGACATTGAAATTGCCATCGGCGCCTTCGCGCTCAACCGGCTCACGATTGTGCGCGAGACCTCGGTCGCACACGCTGCGCGGCTCACCGCAGTTGAGCCAGGCGTCGCCGCGTCCTAACAGCCTCAACCCACCCTTATTCACATGGAGGAAACATGCGAAAGCTGACCTTTGCGTTGTTATCAGGAGCACTGCTGGTTCCGGTATTCGCCGGCGCTGAGACTTTTAACAATGTCCCCGTCGTGGACACCAACTGCTCGAAGCGCGCCGCCAGTGCGCCGGACAGCCATACGCGCGAGTGCGCTCTCAAGTGCGCCGGCAGCGGCTTCGGCATCATCACCAGCGACAACCGCTACCTTCGCTTCGACAAAGCAGGCAACGAGCAGATCCTCTCCCAGCTCAAGTCGTCGGACAAGAAGGATCATCTCCGCGTCAACGTGAGCGGCGATGTCCAGGGCGACATGCTGAAGGTGAAATCGGTCACGCTCGAATAAGCTGCGCTGCCCCGTTCCCCGGCCGAAGCAGGACCTTGCTCCCGCAGGTCCTGCCCGGTCCTTCGCGGATTGCCCACAGCAATGCCGAAGCTCCTCACCATGGGCAGCGCGCCTCATTTCCTCGCCCATGGCTGTCACCCCGGCGCAACAAACCTACAATCAGGTGACAAACGGCTAACAATCTCCCGCTGTCCGCTCCGCATACTCAGCCTCATCCTGCTTCACAGAGAGGCTCACCGTGCGCAAGAGCGGCAACCCACGTCATCTGATCGAAAGATTCTTCGCAACCGCCGTCGCCTTCCTGCTGCTGGCATGTTTCGCTCGTGGCCAGGCGCCCGGAACGGGAGCGATCGCCGGTTCCATTTACGATCCTGCGCACCACACCGTCGTCGGCGCCGCCGTGCGGGCTGAAAACCAGGCGACCCACGTCACGCGCTCAGCAACGACCAACAGCGACGGCGAATTCCGCTTCCCGCTGCTCGAGCCGGGTGACTACGCCATCACCGTGCAGGCGAACGGATTCGCGGAAGCGAAGACCGAGGCCGTCCACGTCACGGTGAGTGAAACGCGCTCGCTCGACCTCGTCCTGGCGATCGCCGCTGCTAACACCACCGTCCAGGTAACGACGCATGCCGAGCCCGTCGACCTGCAGAGTTCCACGCGCGGCGGTGTGGTGGACCAGCAGGCGATCCAGGCTCTTCCTCTCTCCAGCCGCAATTACACGCAGATTCTCTCGCTCTCCCCCGGCGTCGTCGTCGATCTACCCAATGCTGCGCAGCTTGGGCCAGGCACGCAGAACGTTGCGTCCGATGGCGCCACGCCAACCGCCAACAACATTCAGTTCAATGGTGTCGACGCGAACAACATCGCGGAAAATTCAGCGGCGACGGCAACCGGGTTCGAGGTGGGCACGGCCATTCCGTCCCCCGACACCATCCAGGAATTTCGCGTACAGACCGCGAACTTCGACGCTGCCTATGGCCGCGGCTCAGGCGCCAACATTGACCTGGTCAGCCGCTCCGGAAGCAACCAGTTCCACGGCAGCGCATGGGAATTCGTCCGCAACAATATCTTCAATGCGAACGACTTCTTCTCCAAGCTTGACGGGCAGCCCCGCCCTGACCTGAAGCAGAATCAGTTCGGCGCGGCAGTCGGCGGACCCATCCGCCACGACCGCACGTTTTTCTTTGGCGCGTATGAGGGTCTGCGCGAAGTGAACGGCCTCGGCGACGAGCAGAATCCCATCCTCCCCGTGCTACCGCAGGATCGCACCGCAGCCGCGCTCGGCGCACAGTTTTGCCCCGACGGACACCTCAACGCCTCCGGCCAGCCCGCCAGCGGATATCTGACCATCGCAGGAGGAACGCAGGTGGCCTGCGACGGCTCCAACATCAACCCCGTCGCGCTTGCCATTCTCAACGCGAAACTGCCGAACGGACAATTCGCGGTTCCGAGCCCTCAGGTAACTCTCCCCGCCTCCGGCCCCGATCCCTCCGATCAAATGCCGGTCGGGCAATCCACCTTCGCGATCCCCGCGCACTACACCGCAAACCAGTTCTCGGTGAATGTGGATCACGCTCTCCGCCCCAGCAACACGCTGGCCGGCCGCTTCTTCTATTCACGCGGACTCACGAACGAGCCATTCTCCGCCAATAGCGCCAATGTGCCCGGCTGGGGCACGAACGCGCTCAACCGCAACACGATGTTCATCCTCACCGACACGCATGTGTTCAGCCCGAGGTTTGTCAATATGGCGCGCCTCGGCTATGTGCGCTTCGATGGCTTGGCAAGGATTGAAAATCCCCTGCTGGCTCAGCCCCTCGGCGAAGGGACTCCCACCGGTGCGCCAGACGCAACATCCCACGCTCCAAGCCTCTCCGTCGGTGGATTCACCATTGGGGATGCCGGCAGTCCATCGCTGTGGCAAGTCACCAACACCTTCGTCGGGCAGGACACCATCGCCCTCACCCGCGGCCGGCACAACATCCGCGCCGGCGCCGAGTTCAAGCGTCATCAGGTTGACATCGACACGCCGGAGCAAGTCGATGGGCTGCTCATCATTGGCACCTTCGACGACTTTCTGCTCGGCGAGAGCGCCGCTCAGAACAACAGCCCCTTCGGCCTCAGCAATGTCCTGCTCAGCATCGCCGGCGGAGGAATCTTCCGCCGCGACGGACGCTACAACGACTTCGCCGGCTTCCTGCAGGACGACTTCCGGCTGACGCCGCGCCTGACTCTCAACGAAGGCGTCCGCTACGAAGTGTTCGGCGCGCCGACGGAAATCAAGGGCAGGCTCTCGAACTTCAATCCACTGACCGCAACTCAGGGACCGCTTTCCGCAACCGGCACCTTTAGCGGCTTCACCCTGCCCTCTAACTTCAAAGGCACACTGCCCGATGGTGTCGTGCGCACTCCCTTCGCCGGCCTTTACCAGACGCCGCTCGGCGACATTTCGCCCCGTCTCGGCTTTGCCTGGCAGGTCTCGCAGCATCCTCTCGTGGTTCTGCGCGGCGGCTACGGAATCTATTTCGACCGCCACTCTGCCACGCTCGCCGGACAAACCGTGAACCAGCCGCCCTTCGCAACCTTGCAGTTCGTGGGCGGAGCCCCAAATGGCGCTGCGTCACTCCAGAGCCCGTTTGTGCCGCTCATCCAGCCAAAATCCAGCTATCCGGTCTTCACGCCCCGCACCCCGGACTCAACGCCCTTCATCGAGAGCACCAATCCGCACATGCTCGACGGGCGTACGCAGGAATACAACCTCAACGTCGAGTACGCTCTCGGGCGAGGCTATCTGCTCGGTGTCGGCTACGTCGGCACGCACTCGGATCACCGCTCCGGCCAGATAGAGTTCGATCAGGCGCCCCTCGCCAGCCCCGATAACCCCATCAACGGCGAAACCACCAACTCCGTCGCCAACGTAAGCGCGCGCATGCCGATCCAGGGTGTCAGCCAGGGATCGCTCTACACAGACTCGGTCTTCATCGGCAATTACAACTCCCTCCAGACCAGCCTGCGACGCCAGATGCAGTACGGATTCGCAATCGAAGCCAGCTACACCTGGTCGAAGAACCTCGACGAAGTGAACGGCGAAGGCGGAACGGACGTCTTCGAACTGCAGCTTCCCACTAACGATCAGCATCACCTGCGTCAGTCCTCCTACGGCCCAGCCGGCGATGACCGCGCGCAGCGTTTTGTGGCCAACTTCCACTGGCAGCCACCCGCCCTGCATCTGGGCTCCGCTCTGGCTCGCCACACACTGAATGGATGGCAATTTTCCGGCATCGGCGTCGTGCAATCCGGCAGTGCGCTCAGCGTCTTCGACAACAATGCCGGCTCGGTGTACGGTCTCATTCCCGGCGAAGTCCGCGCGCAGCGCGCACC
>DASSKX010000736.1:0-2416 GCA_035689925.1 Acidobacteriaceae bacterium | reverse complement strand
CGCGTTTTTCCGGCGGAAAACTTTCCAGAAGAATGCTTTGCGAGAGGGGCTGGAGGGCTCCGCCACCGGCGCCCTGGATAATGCGGGCGATGAGGATGAAGCCGAGGGTGGGGGCGGCTCCGCAGAAGAACGAGGAGATGGTGAAGATGATGACGCAGGTGATGAGGAAGCGCTTGCGGCCAAAGCGGAGAGAGAACCAGTTGCTGGCCGGCAGGATGACAGCGTTCGCGACGAGGTAGCTGGTGAGGACCCAGGTGGCTTCGTCGGTGGTGGCGGAGAGGGACCCGGCAATGTAGGGCAGGGCCACGGAGGCGATCGCCGTGTCCAGCACCTCCATAAAGGTGGCCAGCATCACGGAAACCGCGATCAGCCACGGATTGACCCCAAAGTTTTGCGCCTGCTGGCCGCTGTCTGCCATGCACCTCTGCCTGTTTTTGAATCGAAATAGATAGGGAGCCTGTTTTCTTACACCCCAGAGAGCACGCTCTCTGGGGACCCCGGTATCAGGGAAACTCAGCCGGAATCGCTCAGCATGCTCGGGAAGCCTTGATCTGCGTTTTGGATACAGCAGAGACTCTCAAGGATGCAGGGAGGCTGAGGATAACGGGCGGCCGAGGCGGGGGTTGGCACGCTAAGTCTCGGAATCTAAATATTTTCATTGGTCTGCATCGTGTGCGACACTGCGCGCATCAGATAGATTGACAATAAGTCACTCAAGTGCGAAGCTAGCGAGGCAGGGCACACAAAGAGGAGCAGCATTCATGGCAAAGATTATCGGTATCGACCTCGGGACGACCAATTCGGTCGTTGCCGTGATGGAGGGTGGCGAACCTAAGGTCATCGCCAACGAGGAGGGAGGCCGGACGACCCCTTCTGTGGTCGCGTTTACGAAGTCCGGCGAGCGTCTTGTGGGTCAGGTGGCCAAGCGCCAGGCGATCACGAACCCGGCGAACACGGTGTATTCGATCAAGCGGTTCATGGGCCGCCGCTTCAATGAAGTGAACGACGAGATGAAGATGGTGCCCTACAAGGTGGTCCAGCAGGGGGATCACGTGGCGGTGGAGGCACAGGGCAAGCTGTATACGCCTCCGGAGATCTCCGCGCTGATTCTGCAGAAGCTGAAGAAGGCGGCGGAGGACCATCTGGGCGGGCAGGTGACGGAAGCCGTGATCACGGTTCCGGCCTACTTTAACGACGCGCAGCGCCAGGCGACCAAGGACGCCGGCAAGATTGCCGGTCTGGATGTGAAGCGCATCGTGAACGAGCCGACCGCGGCCGCGCTGGCCTATGGGCTCGACAAGAAGAAGGACGAGACGATTGCCGTGTACGACTTCGGCGGCGGCACGTTTGATATTTCGATCCTCGAAGTGGGCGAAGGCGTGATCGAGGTGAAGTCGACGAACGGTGATACGCACCTGGGCGGCGACAACATCGACCAGCGCATCGTGGACTGGCTGATCGACGAATTCAAGAAGGATGAAGGGCTGGATCTGCGGGCGAAGGGCAACGAGATGGCTCTGCAGCGCCTGAAGGACTCGGCGGAGCGCGCGAAGATCGAGCTGTCGACGGCGCTGGAGACGGAGATCAACCTGCCGTTTATCACGGCGGACGCGACGGGCCCGAAGCACCTGGTGAAGAAGCTGACGCGGGCGAAGCTGGAGCAGCTGGTGGAGGACATCATCCAGCGTTCGGTGGAGCCGTGCAAGAAGGCGATGGTGGATGCGGGCGTGGACGCCAGCAAGATCGATGAGGTCGTGCTGGTGGGCGGACAGACGCGCATGCCGCGGATTCAGCAGCTGGTGAAGGACCTGTTCGGCAAGGAGCCGCACAAGGGCGTGAACCCCGACGAAGTGGTCGCGGTGGGCGCCGCGGTGCAGGCCGGCGTGCTGGCGGGCGAGGTGAAGGATCTGCTGCTGCTCGACGTGACGCCGCTGACGCTGGCGATTGAGACGCTGGGCGGGGTGGCGACACCGATGATCCCGCGCAACACGACCATTCCGACGAAGAAGACGGAGACGTTTTCGACGGCGGCCGACAGCCAGACGGAAGTCGAGGTCCACGTGCTGCAGGGCGAGCGTCCGATGGCGGCGCAGAACCGCACGCTGGGCAAGTTCAAGCTGGGCGGGATTCCTCCGGCTCCGCGCGGGATTCCGCAGATCGAGGTAACGTTCGATATTGATGCGAACGGCATCCTGAACGTGACGGCGAAGGACCGCGCCACGAGCAAGGACCAGAAGATCACCATCACGTCCTCCTCGGGCCTGAGCAAGGACGAGGTGGAGCGGATGGCGAAGGAAGCCGAATCGCATGCGACGGAAGACAAGGAGCAGCGCGACAAGATCGAAGCGCGGAACCAGCTCGACTCGATGGTTTACAACGTCGAGAAGATGCTGAGGGAGTCCGGTGACAAGGTCTC
>DASSKX010000735.1:0-2187 GCA_035689925.1 Acidobacteriaceae bacterium | reverse complement strand
TGAACTGCATGGCACATCCGCGCTCCGCCCGGACTCGCCGGCCGAAACCGCCGAAGCGCCCGCGCCCCGCCCCGGCGCGGTCCCGCGCCACCCCACGCCCGAGTGGGCCGACACCATCCGCCTGCGCACGCAAAAGCTGATGCAGATGGCCGCCGACCTCGGCATCGCGCCCGACCAGCGCCTCTATGCCGCCGAACAGATCCTCTGGCCGACCACCGGCACCATCCACGTCTCCGCCGTCAATACCAAAGGCGAGATCTCCGGCGCGACCACGACCTCAGGCCTCGCGTGGAAGCTGCCCGGACGCCTCGGCGACTCGCCCATCATCGGCGCTGGCTGTTACACCGATCAGGATGTGGGCTCGGCAGGCGCGACCGGCTCCGGCGAAGAGAACATCAAGGTAGCCGGCGCGCATTCCATCGTCGAGCTGATGCGCCAGGGCATGAGCCCTCGCGACGCGGGTCTGGAAGTCCTGCGCCGCATTGTTCGCATCTACAACGGCGACATGACCAAAGTCCGTCTGCTCGACATGGAGTACTACATCGTCCGCAAAGACGGAGCCTACGCCGGCGTCTCTCTCTGGAGCACCAGCGCCACGGGCCGCCCGCGCGTCTTCACCGTCCACGACGGCACCTATCGCGTGGAGAAATGCGCGTGCCTGCTGGAGGGTAGCTATCTCGAGTGGCCGCCGTTCTAACCAGGTTGCCTGAGGGAATGGGACGGTCGATTTTTTCAGACCACTCAAATTCCATCCCTGTTCCGGCGAAGCCACGGCATCCCAGTAAGGGAGCACGCCAATTTAACCCGGAGAACCCCTATGGATCAACGTGTGCGCCGCGGCGATATCCGCGAAGATCAGGTCACTTCGTATCTCGAACGCCAAACTGCACGGGCGCCTTCCAGTTCCTGGCTCGGTGCGGCGGTCTGCTCGATGGTTGCCTCCCTGGCTCTGAAGCTCTCAGGCAAAGAACATGCCGCTCTCTTCGTCGGCCAGTGGGCTGCGCCGTTCCTGCTCATCGGCGTCTACAACAAGATGGTCAAGCTGCACGGCTCCGACGCCCAGTCCGGAAGCGCCGTCACCTCGGTGTATGACCGCTCCGACGTCGCATAAAAAACAGAAAGCCACCCTGCCGCGCACCGGTTCGCCGGCAGGATGGCTTCCAGTTTTTCACCGTTAGCGGCCGAGCCCGTCGTTCTTGTGGTAATTCGGATAGGCAGGAATCGGCGGCATCGTAACCGGGTGCTCCTTCAGCTGCTCCATTACTACCGACACCGCCTTCTCCAGCTGGACGTCATGACCCGCAGCGATGTCCTTCGGCAGTTCCTCCACCTCCACGTCCGGCGGAATGCCGTGTCCTTCCACCTCCCAGTCGCCCTTCAGCCCATAGATCGCGTAGCGCGGCGCCGTCACCATGCCGCCGTCGATCAGCACCGGATAACCGCCGATCCCCACCAAACCGCCCCACGTGCGCACGCCTACGAGCGTGCCCAGCCCCGCCTTGCGGAAGTACCACGGCATCGCGTCGCCGCCTGATCCCGCCGATTGGTTGATAATCATCGCCTTCGGTCCGAAGATGGCGCCCTCGGGATCGTGCACCGGCTTGCCGTCCCGCTCAATCGCGCCGGAGAGCATCTTCTGTCCCAGCACGTTCACCACGTAATCGGCGATGAACCCGCCTTCGTTAAAACGCTCATCCAGCACCACGCCCTCGCGATCGATCTGCGAATAGAAGTAGCGATTGAAATTGTCGTAGCCTGCGCCGCCCGTGTTCGGCATGTAGATGTACGCAATCTTTCCCCCGGAGAGCTTATCCACCAGCTTGCGGTTCGACTCGATCCAGTCAATATTCCGCAGCCCGTGTTCCGAATCCGCGGGGATCACCGTCACGTCGCGGCCATCGCTGCCGTCCGGCTTCGTGCCCACGCGCAGCACCGTCTGCCTTCCGGCCATTCCGTCGAAGAAGCTGTACAGATTATCGTTCGCGTGCAGTTCGCGTCCGTTCACCGCCAGCAGATAATCACCGACGTTCACGTTGATGCCGGGCAGCGTCAGCGGTGCGCGCAGTCCCGGCGTCCAGTTCTGCCCGTTGTAGATCTTCGCGAACCGGTAGCGTCCGTTCTCGACCGTGTAATCGGCGCCCAGCAGTCCTGGTTTCGGCGCCTCCGAGCGGTCCCGCGGCCCGCGCA
>DASSKX010000734.1:0-5736 GCA_035689925.1 Acidobacteriaceae bacterium | reverse complement strand
AATGCGAACCTCCCGCCCGCTGCACAGCGGCGCCGCCGCGCGGTCGATGCGGTACGCCTTGATCCACCGCCGGCAGAAGGTCGCTATTACCGCGAGCGCACCCAGCGCCCACAGCCCCGCGCATACCGGGATCAACAGAGGCAGATTCATGGGGTGCGCTGCCGGACCAGCTGCCGGTCCTGCCCATGGCGCATGCAGCGCATCCCTCGTGATCAACCCGCTGCCGATCGTCTCAAACACAAAGTAGAGCCGCACATGCGATGCCGGCGACGCAGACGCTCGCGGAGCCAGAAAGCTCCCCAGCTTCGCAATGGCCGCAAACGGCACCAGAAATTTCACCGAAGCGACCAGCCAAATTGCGTACCGCACCCGCGCCGAATACCGGCGCAGCAGCGCTGCCAGTGCAGCCGCGGCAATCAGAAACAGCGTCGATTGCCACAGATGGCTGGCCGTATACGACAGAATCATCCAGAGCCCACCACCTGTTTCCGGCATCATGCCTTCTCCTTCCGGCTAAGGTCGCGCAGCATCCGCTCCGCTTCCTGCACGTCATCCAAAGTGAGCTTCCCTGCCTCGATCATGTGCGCCATCACAGGCTGCGGCCGGCCGCCAAAGATCGCCAGCAGGTCATCGACGAGCCTCCGCTGTGCCGCTTCCCGCGATACCGTCGCCTCAAACACATGAAAGTTCCCGACCTTCTTCACGCGGCGAACGACCTGCTTCTCCTCGAGCCGATACACCGTGGTCTGGATCGTCGTATAGGCGGGCCGGCCCTTCTCCGGAAACGATTCCTGGATGTCGCGGATCGACGATGTTCCGCGCGACCAGAGCGTCTCCATCACGCGCATTTCGAGGCGGCTGAGTCGAGGAAGTGTCACCGTTTGCTCCTGCTGAACGAGGGTCATCTACTACGAATGTCATAGACACTACTACGAGCGCAGGCGCACTGGCAAGTCGGTTCCCACAGCGTGGGATCAGAGCAGGCTCCCGTTGTGTATGGATCCCCCGGCAGCAAGTCAGGATTTTTCAACCGCATACGTTTGCTCGCCGCCGGCGAGAGGAAGATGCGATGCGCCTGAAAATTTTCCTGAATTTCACACCGCGTGGGCACGGCCGTTCGGCATAGTGACTCCATTGACAAGCAATACCGCGGATTTGGTATATTGCTCCGACCCTTGGTATCGATTCCACCCCAGCAGCTACAGAAAGCCATGCTTCCCAGGTTCGCCCTCTGCGCTCGTGGCGCGGTATCGATTCCACGCTGTCAGGCCATAAGAACAGGCATGTTTTCCGCCTGAAAAGGAATCAGGTAACAGACAAACTTATTTGAGGAGACCGCGCATGTCATTCCGATCGAAAATCCTGATTGCGTTGTTCCTGGCATTCACGACTTCAATAGCGGCTTTTGGTCAGTCCGACAAAAGCACGATCGGCGGGTTTGTTACAGATCAATCGGGCGCAGTCGTGCCCAACGCGAAGGTAGTTCTGACCAACGAGGCAACGCATGAGGCCTATACGGCGACCACGGATTCCCAGGGCCATTACACCGTCACGAATTTGACCGCGGGCGAGTACACCCTGAGGGTCGAAGGCAGTGGCTTCAAGACTTATGTCAGCAACCACAACACCCTGACTGCGAATACCACGCTGAGCCTCAACGCACCGCTGACTGTTGGCGCCGCGACGGAACAGGTGACGGTAACGGCAACCGCCGAGACCTTGCAGACGCAGTCCGCTGCGGTGCAGGCCACAATTACGGGCAAACAGGTCAGCGATCAGGAGCTCAACGGCCGCAATCCGCTCTACATGGGCTCACTGGTCCCCGGAATGCGCACCGGATCGACGCTGGGCGACTTTAACTTCGCCGTTGGCGGCGGCAATCCGTTCCAGGTCAACGGTGCTCGCACGCAGGATACGATGGTGTTCTTTGACGGCGCTCCCGCCGTCCGTACCCGCGGCAACGGCGCCATCATCGGTGTCGCCAGCGTGGATGCGACCCAGGAAATGCAGGTCATGACCACGGATTACCAGGCGGAGTATGGCGACGCCGCCGGTGGCCAGATCCGCATGGTGACGAAGAGTGGATCCAGGGACTTCCATGGTTCGGCGTATGAATATCTGCGCAATTCCGCCATGAATGCCAACACCTGGGTCCGCAACCAGTCGCCTACGACGCGGTTTGCTTCACCGTACAGGTACAACAACTTTGGATTTACATTCGGCGGCCCGGTCTGGATTCCGAAGCTTGGCATGGACAGATTCAGGGACAAGCTCTTCTTCTTTGTGAACGAAGACTGGATTCGCTACCGCTTCACCGACTCGCAGACGCAGGCCGTTCCAACTTTAAGAATGCGTTCGGGTGATTTCAGCGAATTTCTGAGTCCCAATCCGTGGCTCTCCGGCGTTCATCAGATTTACGATCCGGCGACTTGCCCCAAGGTGGGAACCGCGACGTGTCAGCCCTTTCCGGGTAATATCATTCCCCCGGACCGGCTCAGCGCAAACGGGCTGGCCATTTTGAATGCCTACCCGAAACCTACTCCCGGATTTCAGCAGGGGACGCAGAACTGGATTGCCCAGGCCGCCCACCCCATCGACCAGCGGAAGCAGGTCATCCATGTGAATTGGGTCATCAATGACCATCACAAACTGGAGTTCATCCGCCAAAACGCGACCTACCACGAGTATCAGCCGTTCGATCAGGGTTCCGGATTGACCGGAAAGTACTTCATCCGTCCGAACCAGACCAACGTGCTGGCATGGACCTGGACCATTTCACCGACGATGATTAACGAGGCTCGTGGGACGCTCAGCCTCGACAATGTCTACATTCCTGTGAACACGGCCCTTGCCGGATTTAACCGGTCCAGCCTGGGGATCAACTTTCCCTATATCTTCCCGGCAGGACAGAAAGCCCAGCCCGACAAGATACCCACCGCTTCAGTTCAGGACGGCTTCTACAGTCTGGCCGGAGGTCCTTACCCCTCCCACTCCGACGGCCCCATTCTTACCGCGTCAGATAGTTTGACGAAGGTCTGGCGGAACCACACCTTCAAGGGCGGCTACTATCTCAACTTTTCCGGAGAGAATGACAACGATCAGATCAACGTTGCCACCGTTCCGGGTGGCGCGAGCAATCAGAACGGCACATTTACTTTTACCGATAACCACAACAATTTAGGCGCTACGACGGGCATCAGTTTGGCCAATCTGGCCATGGGCATCGCCGACAGTTACAACGAAATCGGACAAAGGTCCCAAACCTATTGGCGCGGCCTGCAAAACGAGTTCTTTGCGCAGGATTCGTGGCAAGTCACACGCAGGCTGCATCTCGATTATGGTCTGCGCATTACCGTTCTGAGCCCCTACACCCCGGCATGGGGAAATGCAGACTTCTTTGATCCTGCCTCCTACAGCCTGGGCAGTGCTCCAGCGGAGGATCCGAAAACAGGCAACGTGATTCTCGGGACCGGTGATCCTTACGATGGGATTGTCATCCCGGGTTATTCTTCGTTCCCGAGTTCGGCGGCCAAGCACGGCGTGCTTGGTGCCGGGTCCAACCCGAACGTTTGCGATGGTTCTTCCTGCGCTACTCTGTTTGCCCCCAGGCTGAACAAAGGCTATGTCAACACTTCGCATAACTTTCAGCCGCGTGTTGGTTTCGCCTGGCAGATAACACCGAAGACGGTGGTTCGCGCAGCCGTGGGCAACTTCGCTACCCGCATGGGCCTGCTGGACAACATCTTTCCCGGCGGCAACTCGCCCTTTCAGCCGACGGTTACAGTTACCCCGGCGCCTGGCGTCAACGACATGGTCGACAACCCAGGCAGCAGCCTGAATACCGGTATTGCTGCTCCTCTCCAGATCACCACTCTCAATCGGAATTTGAAGGCTCCGCAGCGTTGGAACTGGAACGCCACGGTTGAAGAGGAAACTTTCTGGAAATCGTTGCTGTCCGTTGCCTATGTCGGTGGCCGCGGTCTTTATAACTGGCGGGTCATTGACATCAATCAACCGGCTCCCGGAGCGGTGCAGCAGAACCCTGGCAAGAGCGCGAACTTCCTGCGCCCGTATCGTGGCTTTGCAGCCATTCAGCAGGAGCAGAGCAACGGAAGTTCCCGCTACAACGCACTCCAGGTTCGCTGGAACCGTCCCTTCTCGAGTGGGTGGCTGGTCGGCGTGGCCTATACGCTCTCAAAGAGCATGGACAACAGCTCCAACTATCGCGACATCATGCCCGATTCCTATAACCTGACCGGGTTGTGGGGTCCTTCGGAGTACGATACCCGCAACATATTCGTGATCAACTACCAGTACGCATTGCCGTTCTTCAGGAACCAGAACACGCTCGCCGGTAAGCTTCTCGGCGGCTGGCAGCTGAGCGGGAACACTGAGTTCCAGAGCGGCACCCCGTGCGGAATCGGAACAGGCAATGACTTTGCCGGCGTTGGCGAGGTCGGAAGCTTTGGTTGCGGCAGTGAGGGCCAGTTCTACGCGATGAACGGGCATCCGAAGCTGCTAAAGCAATTCTCCGGATACCCGGGCCAGAAAGCGAACAAGTGGTTCACAACGACGACTGGGGATGGCACACCCATCTTTACGCCGCCCCCTGCCGGCACCTTCGTTCACCAGCAGGGTGTTCGCAACTCCGTCTATCAGCCGGGATTCCAGAACTGGAATCTGAACCTGAGGAAGACATTCGCGATCAATGAGAAGAATCGCTTCGAATTCAAGGCCGATGCGTACAACTTCATCAATCACCCCAACTGGTCCATGGCCAGCTCGAGCCTGAACCCGACGTCAGGTACCTTTGGTCAGGTGACCACAAAGGCCACCAGCAACCCTCGTCAATTGCAGGTTGGATTGACTTACTCGTTCTAGGTGCCCGTTGGAAACGTCACGGGCAACGGCAACCTTCATGGGTCGGATCGCCAACTGCAGTTCAGCCTGCGGTCCGACTCTGAGGCGCTCTTCCCAGGATTCCCACGCGCGGGAAGGATCATCCTGCCTGCGCGCGGGGATTACCGCGCTCCCTGATCCATCTTTCTTCGCTTCGAAATCGTGCCGCGTCGGTAGCGGATTCCGGCAGCAGTGTGTAGTCGCGCGTGAACCATGACCAAAAAGACCAAGGCGCCGACGCTCAGCGAAGTCGCCCGAAAGGCCGGAGTTGGCACCACGACGGTTTCCCGCGTCATCAATGGCGGAAACCGCGTCGATCCGAAGACTCTCGCCCGCGTGCGCAGAGCGATTGAAGCTCTGGGCTACATGCCCAATCAGGCCGCGCGCATCCTCAAAGGCCATCGCACCAAAACCATCGGCCTCATCATTCCCAGCATCGCCGATCCTTTCTTCGCCAGCTGCGCTGAGGCCGCTCAGGTCATCGCGCGAACCCATGATTCCCTGCTCATCGTCACCACCACGCACAATGAGCCGGACGCCGAAATCGAAAGCGTCAAAGTTCTCATGCAGCATCAGACCGACGGCCTCATCATCGCCCCCGCGGATTCCGACAACAGCGCCCTTCGCAATGTATTGGCGCGCGCCGCCGTGCCGGTCGTCGCACTCGATCGGCCTCTCCTGCATTCTTCGATACCTTTTGTCCTCGCCGACAACTTCGCGGGCGCCAACCTGGCCACACAGCACCTCCTCGGCCACGGATACCGGCGCATCGTCTGCCTCACGGGAGAGACCTCGCTCTACACGATCCGCGAGCGCATCAGCGGCTATCGACAGGCC
>DASSKX010000733.1:0-2388 GCA_035689925.1 Acidobacteriaceae bacterium | reverse complement strand
GTGCCGGGTGAGTGTTCGCCGGGCATTTCCATGTCGAGGCCGGCGTTGATGAAGTCAACGGCGTGAACCGCGCCCCAGTCGGAGGTGACGAATCCTTTGAAGCCGAGCTGGTCGCGGAGGATCGTGGTCAGCGTGTCCTTGTTGCCGCAGGCGAAGGCGCCGTTGATGCGGTTGTAGGAGCACATGATGGATGCGACTCCTGCCTGGACGGCGGCGTCGAAGGGCGCTACGTAGATCTCGTGGAGCGTCTGGTCGTCGATGTAGATGTTGCTCGCGTTGGAGTCGTAGCCGACGTAGTGCTTCACCTGCGCCATGACGTGCTGCTCCTGGATGCCCTTGATTTCCGCGGCACCCATGACGCTGGTGAGGTACGGGTCTTCTCCGAAGGTGTTGTAGCCGCGGTGGAACTCGAGGTCGCGGTCGATGTTCACGAAGGGCTGCAGGCTGACGTCGATGCCCAGAGAGCGCGCCTCGCGTCCGATGACGACGCCGTTGTCTTCAGCATCCTTTGCGCTGAACGTGGCGGCGACACCCATGGTGCAGGTTTCCGCCTGGGAGGGATGGCGCGTGAGCACGCCGGGGGGACCGTCGGCGAAGCGCAGGCCGGGGATGGCCATATGCGGGACTCCGGCGAGGTAACCGGCCTGACCCTGATAGTGGGCCGGGTTTTCATGAACGCCGTGGATGAGATCGAGCTTGTCTTCGATGCTCATGTCGTTGAGAAGGCGATCGACGCGGGGATCCCCGGTGACGACCGGGACGGACTGCGCCGCAGCGAGGAGTGAAGAGCCCAGAAAAATCGCACCCCAGAATGCCGGCTTCCATGTTTTGCCAGATCTCATCGCGTACCCCTGGATTCGGATGGCTACAGTTGTAACCAAACCAGGCATTATAGGGCACGCTTTTTCCGGCTGCGCTCAGAGAGGCGCAAGCCTACCCGTAGGCTTCGCTCATCTGCTGGAATTCTTCGCCCATCCAGCCGGTGAAGGCTTCGGTGGACTGCGGGCGGCCGAGGAAGTGGCGGACGATTTCCTTGCCGGGCATGGAGCCGCCGGGCTCGAGGACGGCGCGGCGGTACTTGAGGACCACCGGCGAGTCAAGCAGCGCGTGGCGCGGGAACTGGCTGAAGAAATCGAGCGCGATCACCTTGTCGTAGAGATACGTGTAGTAATTCGATGTGTATCCGATGAGATGCGTGAAGCTCGCGTACATGCGGTTGCCCTCGATCCAGGCGTAGGGCAGGAAGCGCTCGTACAGCGAGCGGAAGAGCGCGTCGGGATCGAGGCGGAGCGGGTCGGTGCGATGCGTCTCGAGCGAGTAGGTGGTGTAGAGCAGTTGCGTGCGGACCCAGTCGGCGCGGCCGAAGGCTCCGGCGCGGTTCATGCGCAGGACGAGTTCGGCGGGGATCGGCTCGTTCGTCTCGTAGTGGAGGGCGAAGGTGGCGAGGAGGCGCGGATCGCGGAAGAACTCCTCGAGCATCTGCGAGGGGACTTCGACGAAGTCGCCTTCGGTGGCGATGCCGCTGATGCCGGCCCAGGGCTGGCGTCCGCCGAGGAGCGCGTGCATGAGGTGGCCGAATTCGTGGAAGAAGGTGACGACATCGGTGTACTGCATGAGCGCGGGATTGCCGTCCTTCGGCTCGGGGAAGTTGCAGATGAGCGCGGCTTCGGGGATCTGGCGCCCGGCGATTCCGGCGACGAGCGGATGCGCGGAGAACCACTTGTCCTTGCCCTCGCGCGGATGCATGTCGAGGTAGAAGCGGCCGGCGAGTTCGGTGCCATCGAGGACTTCCCAGGCGGTGACGGCGGGGTTCCAGACTTCGGCGTTCTCGATGCGGCGGAACTTTACGTGGAAGAGCTTTTCGGCGGTGGCGAGGACGCCGGGCTCGACGCGCGCGTAGGGGAAGTAGGGGCGGACGGACTGCGAGTCGAAGTCGAAGGCGGAGCGGCGGTACTGCTCGAGCCAGTAAGCGCGGCTGGCGGCGTCGATTTGCTCGAGGCCTGGCTGCTGCTCGCGCGCGAAGGCCAGGATCATGGAGTATTCCTTCTCGGCGCCGGCTTTGCTGGCGCGGTCGAGGTCGTCGAGGAAGGCCTGCATGTTGGCGGCGGACTCCATCATCTGATCGGCGGTGGCGAGGTCGGCCCAGTGTGGGAAGCCGAGGAGGCCGGCCACTTCCTTGCGGATGGAGAGCAGGTCGAGGAGGATCTGGTGGTTGGCCGGGAAGGCGCGCGTGTTGTAGGCGAGGAACATGCTGCGGCGCAGGTCAGCAGACCGCGCGAAGGTCATCACCGGGAGATAGTCGGGGAAATCGGTGGTGAGGACGATTTTGCCGTCGGGGCCCGGCTTGCGGGCTTCGAGGTAATCGGGGGGAAGGCCTTCGAGTTCAGC
>DASSKX010000732.1:0-2566 GCA_035689925.1 Acidobacteriaceae bacterium | reverse complement strand
CAATCATCGGTCCGGGTTTCACGATGACCGTTCCCCGCATGCCGCTGTTGGCGTGCAGGACGCAGACGTAGTGGTAGACGCCGGGCTTGTCGAAGACATGAGCGAAGACGCCGCCGGGCTCCATCAGGTGCGAAGAAAACGGAGTGGCGCCCGAGGGAACGCTGGCGTCGATGGTGCTCTGGCCTTTGGCGGGATTGTCCACCACGTTGTGGTACATGTCCGAGGTGTTCTTCCAGACAACCTGCTCGCCGGCGGTGATGGTGACGGTTGCGGGGGTGAACCACATGTGGCCCATGCCCACGACGGCTCCAACGGGTGCGGTGGGCGGGGCCAGCTGCTTCTCAATGTCCGAGACAGAGACAGTCGTCGCGCAAGTGGGCGCCAGCGCATCCAGGTCATCGACAACGAAGCTCGGGATCCGCGGATCTTCGACCGTGAGGACGCTGCCGAAGTGCCCGGTGACGTGCACGAGGCGATTGGCGTTTTCAGAGAACAGGAAGGGCTGCGCTTCGAGCCGGTAGACCTTCTGCGAATGGAAGACCTTCAGCATCACCTTGCCATCGCTCAGCTCGGTCATGCATCCGATGAGGCTGTTCTTCGAGTCGATCGCGGCTTTCAGATCGAACGCGGGAGGTTTCGGGAGGTCGGCAGCGCCTGCGGCGGCCGAAGACGGCGCGGACATGGACATGCCTGGCATCGACTCACCCCCATTGCCGGCGGGCGGGACATAGGTCGCGGTGGTGGGGCTTGTTTCGGTTGCCGCTTTCTGGTCGGCCGCCGTCATGCCTGCGATTTCCGCCTGGCCCTGCGCGGGCGTCGTCGGCCCGGCATGCATCAGGGCAGTATTTTCCTGGCCTTCGACCTTGAGCACGGCCATGAGGCCCTTCTCCATGCGGGAGATGGCGTGGTCCATGAGGCCGAATTTGCCCGCTGTGGTGGTCTTGAGTTCGAGAATGGCGGCGCCTCCGGGAGGAACGCTGGCCGTCTGCACTCCAGTGAGCGGAGTGGAGGTGAGCGAGCCGAGCGGATACACCTTGGTGAAGATTTCTCCCATCATGTGCTCGGAGGCGGTGGCATTCGGTCCGGCGTTGCCGAGGAAGATGCGCACGGTTTCTCCGACATTGGCGTGCAGGGGGAATTCGCCGCTGGTGGCGTCCACCGAACCGTTAAAGACGTAGTACTGCGCGTTCTCCTGCATCAGGTTGGTCCCGCTGAACTGCTGGAGGCCCGACTTGCCTTTCGGCGCGGTGGTGTAGATTTCGCCCTGCATGACGTAGTACTCGTGGTCGACATGGGGCAGACCTCCGGGAGGCTCGACGAGAATCAGGCCGTACATGCCGTTGGCCATGTGCTCGGCGACCATCGGCGTGCCGCAGTGGTAGACGAAGAGGCCGGGTGTGGTGGCCTGGAACGAGAAGGTCTTCGACTGTCCCGGGGGAACCTGCGAGAGGACTGCGCCGCCTCCGGGCCCAAGCGCCGCGTGCAGATCGATGGAGTGCACCATGGTGTCGCTCTTGTCGTTATTCAGCGTCACCTCGACGGTGTCGCCCTGGCGGACGCGGATGAACGGCCCGGGGACTTTGCCGTTGAATGTCCAGTAGCGATAGGTGGTGCCGCTGGCAGCGTCCAGCACGCCGGTGACCTCCCTGGCCGTGAGCGTGACGCGAACGACAGCCGGGGCGCGGTCGCCGATGGGCGGCGGCAGATCAGAAGGATCGCGCGCGATGTCGGCTGCTTTGGGCTGCTGGGTTTCGTTCGATGGACGGGTCGCGGCCCGTGCAACTGGAGATATTCCTGATAGAAAGACTGCGGTGAGCGCGAGGGTTAAGAGCCCGCGATGTTGGATGGTTTGCATGATTCGCCTCTTCCTCTGTTCTCAGGAAACAGCAGGCTGAGGCGCGATGCAGGGACTAAAGTCACACGCTGGGCTTGGCGGCGGTCTGAGCCCGAAGCTGGGCGGGGCTGGATCAGGGTGATGGCCACGTTGAAGGCGATGCGGCGCATCCCACCTTACTGGACGCCACCAGAAGACCCGGCAGTGACTTTAGTCACGGTACCCTGGCCTGAACGCCGGTAGCCTGGCTTCATACCCCTTTTTTCCCCGGAGTTCTCAGAGATGCAAAAGCTGAACCTGAAAGACTTCATCGCCTTCGATGAGCAAAGATTTCTGCCCAAAGTTTTGGTAAATCAGCCTGGCTTTCGTCTTGTGGTGCTGAACCTGCGCGCCGGACAGAGCGTGCCGGAGCACTCGACCACGGACCGCGTCGCGGTCTACGCCGTGTCGGGGCACATCACGTTCTACGAAAACCAGACCCCGGCCGAACTGCGGGCCGGCGAGATGCTGTGGATCGAGAGCGGCATGGCGCACCGGCTCGACGCGCATGAGGATTCGTCGGTGCTGGTGATCCGCTCCGCTCCGGCAGCCGCGACCTCGACCGAAGAACTGGACCTGCGGCAGGTGCCCCGCCCGCAGCGGCACCCGCTGGTGTTTGCGAAGTTCGACGCGCTGCCGGTGGGCGAGTCCTTTTTCCTGGTGAACGACCACGACCCGATTCCGCTGAACCTG
>DASSKX010000731.1:0-6090 GCA_035689925.1 Acidobacteriaceae bacterium | reverse complement strand
TGTTCCGCATGTACTGGGACTTGCTGATCGAGCGAGCGACAAGGGAGCAGCAGGCCAAGGAGTTGCAGGCAGCGCGTTTGGCCGCAGAAGCAGCACGGGAAGCGATGCACTTCGAGGCGACACACGACTCGCTGACGGGGCTGTGGAATCGGGCAGAGATCCTTGAATTTCTCGAACGCGAAGTGCGGCGCGCCGTCCGCACCCGCAATCCTCTGGGCGTGCTGATGCTCGACATCGACCACTTCAAGCGGATTAACGACGCGCACGGCCATGTGGCAGGCGACGAGGTGCTGAGCGCGGTTGCTCAGCGGCTGCCGGCCAACATCCGGTCCTGTGACGGCGCAGGCCGGTATGGCGGAGAAGAGTTTCTTCTTGTCCTGCCGGACTGCGAGCTGCACCAGTTGAAAGCCGCCGCCGAACGAATCCGGGAAGATATCGCTTCGCGGATGGTCCGTACATTTCGCGGGCCGATCAGCGTGACGGTGAGCGTGGGCTGCGCGGTCGGAATTGCGGCCGCTGACTCGGCAGAGGATCTGCTGCGGCTGGCCGACGAAGCGCTGTACGAGGCGAAGAGGCGCGGACGCAACTGCGTTGCGACGATGCTGCTGCAACAGGTGCTGTCCGCGGAGTTGTCGTAGCTTAAGGGCTCAACAGCGCATCTCCTTCAGAGCTTCGCTGATCGAGAGCCTGGGCTCGGTGGCGCGCTGGACGTCGTCGACACTGAGGCCGGGGGCGATCTCTTCGAGGACCAAACCGCGCGGGGTGACGCGGATCCAGGCCATTTCGGTGGCGATGGTTTCAACGACGCGGACACCGGTGAGCGGAAGTGTGCACTTCCTGAGGATTTTCGGGGCTCCGTCTTTGGTGGTGTGCTCCATAGCGACAATCACGCGGCGGGCCCCGGCGACCAGATCCATAGCACCGCCCATGCCTTTGACCATCTTGCCGGGGATCATCCAGTTGGCCAGGGTACCTTCTTCGTCGACTTCCATCGCGCCGAGGACGCTGAGGTCGATGTGGCCGCCGCGGATCATGGCAAACGAGTCCGCGCTGGAAAAGAAGGCCGCGCCGGGGAGCACCGTCACGGTTTCCTTGCCGGCATTGATCAGGTCCGGGTCTTCTTCTCCGGGCAGCGGATAGGGACCGACACCGAGCAGACCGTTTTCCGACTGCAGCACAACCTCGATGCCTGGCGGGACATGATTCGCCACGAGAGTAGGCAGGCCGATGCCGAGGTTGACGTAGAACCCGTCGCGTAATTCCTGTGCAACGCGGCGGACGATGCGCTCGCGTTTTGCGGCCGGGGCGGAGGCGGGCAGGGACGCCCCGGAATTCGATACAGTAGTCATGGGTTCATGCAATACACCGTCTTCAATCTGCGGTGCAAGTCGCTTCTGCGGGCCACAGGGCTAGTGCTGGCGAGTCTGGTACTCGCTCTGGTCTGCGCCGGCTTCCCCGATATCCATCCGACACCCTGGGTCGTTCTGCCGGCTGTGGCGGCCGCCTTCGGCACGTGGGACACGACGCGGTGCCTGCGGCGGCAGTGGAGTTTCTATCACGGCGGGGTGATGCTGCTGCTGTACGCCGACGTGCTGGTGGTGGCGCTGATCCTCTTCCTGCTGCTGTATCCGTATATGCGCTGGCTGCAGGGGCTGTAACGGCTCTGTTTGCGGCTGCGGTTCCGCGACGGACGCGCGGCTTGTTGCATCTAAGCCGGTGATCATGAAAATGCGAACACTGGGCCGAAGCGATCTCGACGTGTCTGCCATTGGGCTGGGCTGCATGAGCGTGGGCCTCGCCAATGTCTACAGCAGCAGCCTGCAAAGCGAAGAGGATGCGGTGGCGCTCGTGCACCGCGCGCTCGATCTGGGCGTGAATTTTCTCGACACGGCGAACATCTATGGGGATTCCGAGGTGAAAGTCGGCAAGGCTCTGCGGGGCCGACGCGAGGGCGTAGTGCTGGCGACGAAATTCGGTATCGTGCAGGGCTCTTCTTTTGAGAACCGAGCGGTCGATGGCACGCCGGAGAACGTTCATCGTTGCTGCGAGGCCTCGCTGCAGCGGCTGGGCGTTGACGTCATTGACCTGTATTACCTGCATCGCGTCGATCCTCAGGTTCCCATTGAGGAGACGGTGGGAGCGATGGCCGATCTGGTGCGCGCGGGCAAGGTGCGGTATCTCGGGTTGTCGGAAGCTTCTGCTGCGACCATTCGCCGGGCCAGCAAAATCCACCCGATCGCCGCGGTGCAGACGGAGTATTCGCTGTTCACGCGCGATCCCGAGGACGAACTGCTCCCCGCACTGGGTGAACTGGGGACGTCGCTCGTCGCCTACAGTCCTCTGGGCCGTGGCTTCCTTGGTCTGCGGTTTCGCAGCGTTGAAGAGATGGCACCCGGCGACTGGCGCCGCAGCAATCCACGCTTTCAGGGAGAACAGTTCCAGAGGAATCTGGCGATTGCGGATACGATCAGCGAAATTGCGCGCGAAAAGGGAGCGACGCCGGCGCAGCTCGCGCTCGCCTGGGTGCTCGCGCAGGGAGAAGAGATCGTTCCCATCCCAGGCACCAGCAGCGTACGGCGGCTGGAGGAGAATATCCGCGCAGCCGATGTCGTTCTCAGTGCAGAGGACCTGGGGCGCCTGGACCGCGCAGCGCCCCGAGGCGCTGCCTCCGGAGAGCGCTATCAGCCCGGGATGATGCAGCTGCTCAACGGCTAGCGCCCTGCAGACATTTTCCTGACGCGAGGCGACTCGCCGGATCAGTAAAAGAGCACGATGTAGGAGGTCCAGAAGTTCGCGGTGTCGCGCACTTGCTGGACCTCGGGGTCGACGGGATTGCGGTTGAAGTCCGAACGCCAGGGACGCAGGCCGAGGATGTCGCGGTTGTAGTGGCTTGCCATTGACTCGATGGTGGTGAAGTCCCAGGCCGCGTGAATGTCTTCGCCATCGAAAATGCCGGTGAGAATGAAGTCCGGCCCCGTGGAGGAGCGCTCGCCGCGGCGGGTGTGGACGGGATCGATCTTCTGGTTGGTGGGGCGGGTGATTTTGAGTCGCGGTTCGAGCTTGCCGGATTCGCGCGCCTGCACGGCCAGGTCATACAGGACTTTGTGCAGTTCGCTCCCAACCTTTGCGCCCATTCTGCCGCCGGAGCGAGCGCCGGGAGGAAACGCCTGGTGCAGGCGGCTCATGGTCGTCGGCGAGAAGCATTCGTCCGCGAGGGCAAGCAGTTCACTCGTAACCTGGCACACCTTTTTCGGAAGGGGCCCGTCCTGCGTCAGAATCTCGAAGCGGCACCACTTCCCATTGCGAATGTCTTCCACGGGGGAACCTTTCCGGCAGCTTCCGGCAACCCGGGTGTATTCGACCGCCCCCTGCGTTGCGGTCCGGCGTGGTTCAGCATCGGGCAGGTTCTGACCCCTGTCAAGTACTCCACTGCTATGCAAGTGCAGCCTGGCGTCGGTCCACCCTGACCAGAGACGCATGGCAGCGGGTATAGAATCGAGTAGAGCGACACGAAACTTGAACTGTATCCCCATCGTCGCGTGGCTCCGCCTGAATGCCCTGCTGGATATTGGCTGGGTGTGTGGGTGGCTGAGCCGCATGCTCCTGCTGCTGGTCGCGGTGGAGCTGATCACGATGCCGATCACGCAGCATCTGTGGACGTGGGACAAATTTTTGCACGGCGGGCAGGACTTCGAACTGGGATTGCTGATGGTCGTGATGTGCGTGTGCTTCGTCCTGCTGCGCACACAGCACTGCCGACAAAATCTCGGCCTGCTGCTGGCGATCGGAACATTCCTGCTGCTGGTCCTGAAGCAACGTGAGCGCGTCCGCCTGCTCCGGTCTGGCCACGTGGCGGCCGATACCGACGATCCGCTGCTGAGCGGCCCTTTCTCCCGCCGCAGCCTTCCCCTTCTGATCTGATTTCCCCACCTCGCGAGCACGCCCTACGGGTAGTCCGCACGCAGGCTATTCCCCAGCCCACTGTCACTGCGGAGAAATCATGAAGACGACCGAAGTTCTCCATGCCTGGTCACGAATCCTGACCGGGCGTGTGCCATCACTCTCCATTGAGATCACGAAAGAATGTCCCCTGCGCTGTCCTGGGTGTTATGCGTTCGACGCTGCTCACCTCGGAGGCGACTCACAGCTGCGCGATTTGACTGACTTCCGCGGCGACGAACTGGTCACGAAGGTTCTGGCCCTGATCGATCGGTATCAGCCGCTGCACGTTTCGCTGGTGGGTGGCGATCCGCTGGTGCGCTATCGGGAACTCGAGCAACTGCTGCCTCAGATCGAGTCACGGGGCATTCACACCCAGGTGGTCACGAGCGCTTTTCGGGTTATCCCGGGGCACTGGAAAGATTTCGAACACCTGAACGTGGTGGTTTCCATCGACGGCCTGCAGCCGGAGCACGATGTGCGCCGGAAACCCGCAACCTACGAGCGAATTCTCAAAAATACTGAGCTGGCGCGCATCTGCGTTCACTGCACGATTACTTCGCAGATTGCCGGCAGACCCGGGTATCTCGAGGAGTTTTTGCGCTTCTGGAGCCAGCGTCCGCAAGTGACGAAAGTGTGGTTCAGCCTGTTTACGCCACAGCGCGGAGCGACGGATGCTGAGATTCTGTCTCGTGAGCAGCGGTCGAAGGTCATCGCCGAGCTGCGCAGTCTGCGCCCCCGGTTCCCTGTCCTCGACATGCCGGAGGCGGTGCTGCGCGAGATCGAAACGCCGCCGGCGAGTCCGGAGCAATGCATTTTCGCGAGAACGACGCGCACGATTTCCGCCGACCTGAAGACGCGGGTAACGCCCTGCCAGTTCGGAGGCGATCCCGATTGTTCGCAGTGCGGCTGTATCGCCTCGATGGGACTGGCGGCGGTTGGCCATTACCGAGTGATGGGGCGGATGACCGCCGGGCACCTCTTCTTTGCCTCAGACCAGATCGGGAGGCAATGGAGCCGCGTTCGGGAAATGGTTTCGCCGAAGCCGGCTGTGGATACGATTGCTCCCCCGTTCAACATTCTTCAACCCTGATGTGAGACCGAAGAGCTATGCAGAAGCCATGGAACAGCGATCTGATTGCGATGAACCAAGCCAATGAAGAGGAGCTGCGGCGGGAGATCGTCCGCTACGGCCGATGGTTGTATCGCCTGGGCTACATGCCGGCGACGGCGGGGAATCTTTCCGTCCGGCTGGATGAGGAGAGAATTCTGGTAACTCCGACGGGCGTGAGCAAACACCAGATGCGCCGATCGGACCTCATCATCGTGGACATAGACGGGCGGCAACTGCATGGAGAACGAAAGCCGACGAGCGAACTGGGCATGCACCTGACGTTCTACCAGCAGCGCAGGGACGTGCTGGCAGTCATCCACTCGCATCCTCCGCTGGCAACCGCATTTGCCTGCGCGGGACGGGCGCTGGACGAACTGCTGTGCCAGGAAGCGGCGATGATCCTGGGACCGGTGCCGGTGGCGCGCTATGCGACAACGGGCACTGAGGAAGTGGCGGAGAGCCTTCGGCCGCTGATTTCCGCACATGACGCGGTGCTGCTGGCGAACCATGGCGCGGTGACCTGCGGCGCGAACCTGTTTGACGCCTTCTGCAAGATGGAGACGCTCGAGCACGTGGCGCAGATCCGGCTGGCTGCGGAGGAGCTTGGTTCGTTCAACACGCTGGACGGCGAGCGGGAGGAGCATCTGCGCCAGGCGCGGATGCGCTATCTGGCAAATGCGGCGGCGGGCGGGGCGGCGAATCGCTATTTACGTGTGGTCGGGGACTGCAGATCGGTCGCGAGCCAGGAGAGCTGGGAGGAGGAGCGGCCGAAACTCTTGTCGTGAGGTTCAGACGAGCTTTGGCCAGGAGCCCGCATTTCGCGGGCTTTTTCTTTTAAGCGCAATGGAGGAAAGATTTCGCGGCACGCCGAGGTGGGGCAAGATACCTGCGGCGGTGCGTCATTCGAATTGATTGAGGTCGGTGTCCTGCGCGGGGTGGCCGAGGATGCGGCACATCGCGACGATCTGCCCTTTGTGATGGAATGCGTGCGTGAGCACGTGATGGAGGATGAGCGCGGGCGTGCGCACGGCGGTGTC
>DASSKX010000730.1:0-4711 GCA_035689925.1 Acidobacteriaceae bacterium | reverse complement strand
GGCGACGCGCGAGCCGAGAGCGCTGTGGCATGATGCGTTTGCCACAGGTCACCAAAGTTAGGTTGACACGCGTTCTCAGGGACGTTGGGAGAAGCAGGTCCTTCGACTCCGCGCTGCGCGCTTCGCTCAGGATGACAGGCTTTTGATTCAATCCAGAGGACATGGAGAGCAGAGAGAAAGCAAAGGGAGCGGCCGGAGCCGCTCCCTTTGATCTGCTGCGCAGTTCCCGGTTAGTGGACGACGCTCTGGAAGAGCGGCGACTGGAGAAGGCTGGAGAACTGGCTGTCCGAAGCGGCGAATTTGACGGAAAGCTGCGGGCCGTTGGAGTCGATGGTGGTCTCGTCGATGGCCTGCTTTTCGACCGCAGTTCCGCTCACCTTCTCATACATGGCGGCGGCATTGAGGAGCGACGACATGGTGGCCGCGGTGAAGGTGTCGGAGGTCGCGACGAACAGGTTGAACTTCACGCCCTGATTGAAGTTCATGGTGTAACTCGAACCCTGCAGGCGCTTTTTCACCTGTTCGTAGTCGGCCAGCTGGCTCGCCTGGCCCAGCAGCGAATGCATCATGTACTGCGTGCCCTGCTGGTCGAGGATGCTCCAGATGGGCTCGTTGTCGACCTGGCCCATGGCGGTCATCATGGAATCGTTAGTAAGGAAGCTGGGTGCGAGGCCGTCGCGGCAATCGAGCGCAGCCTTGATGGAGTCGGTCGAGCCGAAGACCATCGTCGTGGGATTGAGGAAGCTGACCAGCATGCCGCTGGCGCCCATCGGGTAGAGGCGGTTGTTGCGGATGAGGGTCGGCCGGACTTTGTTCTTTTTGAAGTTGGCCAGGATGTCGCTGAGCTGGAACTGTCCCTGAGCGATGCCGAGGATGCGGATGTTCTGGCTGCCGGGGGACATGCGATAGGCGGCAAAGGCCAGCTGCTCGACGTCCTGGTTCTCATTCATGCCGGAGTTCTTCAGAGCCGTTTCCAGCTGCTTGAGCTCGGGCGGCAGCACGCGCGCCTTGAGGTCCATGGCGGCTGAGGAGTTTTGCATGACGCGGTAGTCGACCACGATGAGCTGCTGGAGGTCGCGGGGGATGGCGGAGCGGGCATCCGTGTCGATCTGCGCTGCGCGGGCGGAGAGGCCGCCGAGCGAGAGGGACGCGAGCATTGCGCCGAGGGAGATGGTTCTGCCGAGTTTCACTGCTTTCATTTGCTCCTTCGCGGGGTGCCTCAGGGGCTAATGCCCCTTCTGTTCGTGCCGCGTTTTTGGCACGACTCAAGTCGTGCCCTACCAAAGCCACGTATTTGCGGAGGCAACGCACGATTCAGCGTGCCCGGATACCGACGTTTGCTGATCGCGTCGGGCATCGTCCTGCTGTCTTAATGGACCCGAAAACGCGGGAAAAGTACCGCAGGTTCAATTTTAGCCGGAACGATTCGTATCCTTATGGTTATTTCGTGTTACATGCCCGGTGATGAACGTTGAACGGCCGGGGCACGGATTTCCTATTGACCGTCCGGCCAGGGCAGCGGGCGGTCGAGGCGCCGCTCCAGAATTTTGTTGTCCGGATCAAATTCATGGAGAAGACGCACCCACTCGCTGTTTTGCTCAACGGCGGCTTCGGGAATGAGTCCGATGAGCTCGGCGCGGACGGGCTGGGCGTTGTGGCGGCGAGCCTTTTCCTTCACCGCGGCATAGACTTCGCCGACCGGGGTGCGGGTGAAGTCGGTAATGTTCATGGAGACCTGTGCCTGGCTCTGGGCGGCGACGCCCATGGCTTTGACGCCGGCGAGGCCTCCGCCGGACTGGCGGATGTCGCGGGCGATGGCACGGGCGACGGCGACGTCGGGCGTATCGAGGAAGAGGTTGAAGGCGATGAGGAACTTGCGGGCACCGACGGCGGAGGCTCCGGCGGTAGGGTGCAGGTTGGGTCCGCCAACGTCGGGACGGCGGGCCGGTTCGCGGAGGACGGCTTCGCGCAGGCCTTCAAACTGGCCGCGGCGGACCTCTTCGAGCATGGCGCGGTCGGGGCGGGCGGCGGCGGCTTCGTAGAAATAGACGGGGACCTGGTAGCGCTTCCAGATCTCGCTGCCGGCCTGGCGGGCGAGGAGCGCGCATTGCTCGAGGGAGATGTCGCGGATGGGGACGAAGGGGATGACGTCGGCGGCGCCGATGCGCGGGTGGACTCCGTGCTGGGAGGTGAGGTCGATGAGTTCGGCGGCGCGGCCGGCTCCGCGGATGGCGGCTTCGACAATGGCGGCGGGCGGTCCGGCAACGGTGACGACGGAGCGGTTGTGGTCGCCGTCGAGCGACCAGTCGAGCAGGCGAACTCCTTCGACGCGCATGGCGGCAAGGATGGACTGGACCACCTCGGGCCGCTGGCCCTCAGAGAAGTTGGGGACGCATTCGATGAGGGGGTCGGGCATTCTCTTGCGAACCTCAAAATTGTTGTTTCTCGGCCCTCAGTTTTCTGCGGCAGTCTGCGGCACGAGTGAACTTGTGCCCTGATACAGAACGTCTCAACATGGATACGGCCATCGTCTATGAGAGTTCCGTTCCAGTCTTCCGTCAATGCAGCTTTCGTGCGGGGTGGCCATGAAAGTTACGGGTTGGGTTTGCGGCTCCACCAGGTGTAGCCGATCTGAAACTGCACGCTCGCGTTGACGCCGGGGTTGTGATCGCCGAGCGAGGCGCTGGAGATATGGACTCCGCTGGCGGAGAACATGAGCGAGTGCGTGGGGCTGAGGAAGTACTGGATGCCGATGCCGCCCTGCGGGCTGAAGTTGAAGACGCTGGTTCCGCCGGGGACGCCGTGCGGGACGAGCTGATCGGGCGGGAATTTGTGGGTGGTGTAGATGAGTCCGCCGGCGGCCTGGGCGAAGGGCGCGATGCGGCCATGGGACTGGAAATTCCAGCGGAGGATGATGGGCGTGAGGCTGAAGCCGGTGAAGGTGCCGCCGCCAAAGAATGCGTTGTAGGAGATGTCGAAGCCGCTGGTGGGATCGTGATAGGTGACGGTTTGCTGGTGCGGCGCCGGGGTAAAGGCCTGCCAGTACGGCATGAATTCGCCGGCGTATTCGAACTGGCCGCGCAGGATGCCGGGCAGGTGCGGGTTGGTGATGACTTTGCCGAGGCGAACGCCGGCGCTGAGGAATTTGTAACTGCTGCGGTCACTCATTCCCTTCCCTCCCTGGAGGAAGGGGCCGTACTCCCAGGGGCGGGTGGCGAGTTCGGCGGCGGCGGGGCCGTTGGAGATGGCCGCTTTCGCGGAGGCGGAGGAATCGGCGGCGGTCTGGGCGGGTGCGCTGGCGACGAAGAAGAGCAACACAAAGAACAGGACAGAGAACAAGGCGAACGGGACTTTCTTCATTCCGGCGAATCCTTCTCCTTCGCTGAAACGACTGCTCTGAAAGGAAAGGCCGCCGGACCGGCGGCCTGATTGGGACTGCTGCGGCTGGCCTAGCTGGTGACTTCTTCGAGGGCCTTGGCGTCCATGTCGAAATTCGAGTAGACGTGCTGGACGTCGTCGTGATCTTCAAGGGCTTCGAGGAGGCGCACCATCTGCGCGGCGGTCGCGCCTTCGAGCTTGGTGTAGGTGCTGGCGACCATCGTGACCTCGGACATGACGGTCTCGATTTTGGCGTCGCGCACCGCAGTGGCGACGGCTTCGAAGCTCTGCGGGTCGGTGATGATTTCCCAGGTGTCGCCTTCGTCGTTGAGGTCTTCGCCGCCGGCCTCGAGGACGATGTTCATGAGCTTCTCTTCGTCGGCTGCAGATTTCGGAATGGCGATGATGCCCTTCTTCTGGAACATGAACCGGACGGAGTTCGGTTCGCCGAGGTTGCCGCCGTGCTTGGAGAAGGTGTGACGGATTTCGGAGACGGCGCGGTTGCGATTGTCGGTGGTGGCCTCAACGATGAGCGCCACGCCGCCGGGACCGTAGCCTTCGAAGGAGACTTCTTCGTAGGTAACGCCGGGGATTTCGCCGGTGCCGCGCTGGACGGCGCGCTTGATGTTGTCGTTGGGCATGTTCTCGGCCTTGGCCGCGGCAATGGCGGTGCGCAGGCGCGGGTTGCTGTCGGGGTCGCCGCCGCCGGCTTTGGCGGCGATGGTGATTTCCTTGATCAGCTGGGTGAAAATCTTGCCGCGCTTGGCGTCGAGAGCACCCTTCTTGTGCTTAATTGTCGCCCATTTCGAATGGCCGGACATGAGAACTCCAGATTTGCTTTTTGGATGGAATTTATGGGGCAAAAGGCCGGAAAAAGAGGCACTTCCGGGGTATGCCCGCAACGCTTGAGTATAGCACTCCACAGGGCCCAGGGCACAGGGATCAGGGCTCAGAAAAACGAGAGAGGATCAGGAGCTCAGCGGGTGTAGTAGTCCCATTCGGCGGCGCCCTGTTCGTTGAGGGCTGGGGCGTCTTCGGGAAGGATCCAGCGCTGGCGGACGAGATCGTCGACGGCTTTTTTGTAGCGGGCGAGGTAGTCGTCGCGGCTGGCGTAGCGCTCGGCGATGGAGAGGCGAGGATCGCCCAGGGATTTGCGTTCGGTTGCGGTTTTGGCGAAGGGGAAATCGGAGCCGAGGAAGGAGACGCGCTCGCCGGGGGCTCCGGTGGAGGGGGCGCGGAGATTCCATCCGGTATAGGTGGCGAGGGGGACGGTGATTTCGGGAAGGTGGATGCCGGCGCGCTCGTTGCCGTCGGCGTCCACTTGCGGGATGAG
>DASSKX010000729.1:0-2102 GCA_035689925.1 Acidobacteriaceae bacterium | reverse complement strand
CCGGACGGCAGCTGGTTTGGGCGCTGGGGCGTCAACTATCTCTACGGAACGTTTCTCGTTCTGCGGGGCCTTGAGGCGATCGGCGTCTGGAATCACGAGCCACAAATCCAGCAGGCGGCGGAGTGGATCCGCTCGGTGCAGAACGCGGACGGTGGCTGGGGCGAAAGCTGCGGAAGCTACGACGATCCGACGACCCGCGGCGTTGGCGTGAGCACGCCGTCGCAGACGGCCTGGGCGATCATGGGCCTGCTCGCCGCCGGCGACACGCGGAGCGATTCGGTGGCGAAAGGCGTGAAGTGGCTCCTGTCGCGGCAGCTCCTCGATCCGCAGGGCCGCGGCTTCTGGGACGAGAGCACCGGTGAAGGGAAGACGCGGCAGGCGATTTACACGGGTACAGGTTTTCCGCGGGTGTTTTACCTGGCGTACACGCTGTACCGGGATTACTTCCCGCTGCTGGCGCTCACGACGTATAAGCGCGCGATGGAGAAGGAAGCATAAGATTCAGCGGTCCGTGGCGAGTGTCGCGCTGCGGCAGAAGCCGTTTGGCCGCAAGTCAATACGGCTGATTATTCAAGTTTTCCACGGAGGGTGATCCCCGATGGCTGTACCGATTTCACAGGCGTATACGGTTGCGACGTACGTCCTGAAGCAGAAGATGCAAGGCCGCAAGCGCTACCCGCTGGTCGTTATGCTGGAGCCGCTGTTCCGCTGTAATCTTGCGTGCGCCGGCTGCGGCAAAATCCAGTACCCGCCGCATATTTTGAAGCAGGAACTCACGCCCGAAGAGTGCTTCCGTGCCGTTGAAGAAACGGGAGCGCCGATGGTCGCGATTCCCGGCGGCGAGCCGCTGCTGCATTCGCAGATCGACAAGATTGTCGCCGGCCTGGTGGAACGAAAGAAGTACGTCTACATGTGCACCAACGCTCTGCTGCTGAAAGAGAAGCTACACCTCTTCAAGCCGAGCAAGTACTTCTCCTTCTCCGTCCACCTGGACGGCCAGCGCGAGCACCACGATTTTTCCGTCTGCCGCGAAGGCGGATGGGAGCAGGCGGTTGAGGGCATTAAGGCCGCCGTGGCGGCCGGTTTCCGCGTGACGACGAATACGACGCTGTTCGACGGAGCCGATCCGAACTCTGTGCGCGCGCACTTCGATGAGGTGATGGCGCTCGGCGTCGACAGCATGATGGTCGCGCCCGGCTACACCTACGAGAAGGCGCCGGACCAGAAGCATTTTCTGGGACGCGCGCGCTCGCGCCGCCTTTTCCGGGCGATTCTGTCGAACCGCAAAAAGAGCTGGAAGTTCAACGCCAACGCTCTCTATCTCGAATTCATCATGGGCAAGCGCGAGTTCCGGTGCACGCCCTGGGCGATGCCTGCCTACAGCATCTTCGGCTGGCAGAAGCCCTGCTATCTGCTGCAGGACGGCTACGCCGACACGTACCAGGAACTACTGGACTCCACGGACTGGGATCACTACGGCACCGAGAGCGGCAATCCGAAATGCGCGAACTGCATGGTGCACTCGGGCTACGAGGGCACGGCGGTGAACTACACCTTCGGCTCGCTGCGCGGTCTGTGGGAGACCGTGAGAGCGATGATGAAGTCGTACGAGGACAGGGGCGCGCTCGACCTGCTGAACGAGCCGGTGCGTCCGGCGCACAGCGTCAACCCGCTTGTCCAGATTGAGACGCACGTCAACGTAGAAGAGGGAACACGCGTATGACGGAGAAGCCTCTGCCGTCCTCGCCCGACGCGGGGAAGAATGTCGCTGCCTTCGATCCGAACGCGATGGAAGTCGCCGAGGGGCGCGCGAAGGAGCAGCTCGAGGGCTGGATCCCATCGCTCGCCAGCAACGACGAGATTCGGGATGCGCTGGAGAAGGCATTCGATTACCGCGGCGACGTGACGCTGACGCTCAAGGATGGCCGCGTCGTCCAGGGCTATGTCTTCGACCGGCGCACGGGGAAATCTCTGGAGGATTCCGTCGTGCGCGTCATCCCGGCAGGCGAGCGCAGCAAGCTCAGCGTCGCCTATTCGCAGATTGCAGCGCTGGCCTTCACGGGGCGCGACAATGCCGCCGGCCGCACCTTCGACGCCTGGAT
>DASSKX010000728.1:0-3364 GCA_035689925.1 Acidobacteriaceae bacterium | reverse complement strand
GGCGATGCCGTGGAGATTCCGATGACCGAGGAACATCCCTACCGGAATACCACGTTCTATGGTGCCTGCAAGATCGCCGACGAACACATGGCCCATGCCTATCATCACCGCTATGGGCTCGATACCATCGGCCTGCGCTACATGAACATCTATGGGCCGCGCCAGGATTATCGCGGCACGTACGTCGCCGTCGTGATGAAGATTCTCGACCGGATTGACCGCGGCCTCCCGCCCATCGTCTATGGCGACGGCTCGCAGTCGTACGATTTCATCTATGTCGCCGATGCCGCGGACTGCAATGTGCTTGCCGCCAAGGCGGCAGTCACCGACGGCTGCTACAACGTCGGGAACGGCGTGAGCACCACCATCAAGGAGATCTGCGAGCTGCTGCTCCGGCTCACGGGCAGCGAGCACCTGGGCATTCAGTACGAACCCGCTGGCCAGACCTTCGTCACGCGCCGGCTGGGCTCGACTGTCGCCGCCGAGCGCGACCTGGGCTTCCGCGCAACGACGGATGTGGAAGAAGGGTTGCGGCGCCTGATCGCCTGGCGGCAGGCGCACAAGGAGGCCGTGGCAGAGCGCCAGCGCGCCGTGGGTGCGGCGGCCGACTGATGTGCGGCATCGCCGGTGTGCTCGACCTGCGGGGTAATCCCGTCGCGCACGAGACCGTGCAGCGCATGACCGACGCGATCGCGCATCGGGGGCCTGATGGGGAAGGGCACTGGCGCGAGGGACCGGTGGGCTTGGGACACCGGCGGCTCGCCATCATCGATTTGTCACCTGCGGGCCACCAGCCAATGCTCGACGAGAACGGTGCGGCGGTCCTGGTCTACAACGGCGAGATTTACAACTTTCGTGAGCTGCGCTCCGAACTCGAACGCTTCGGCCGCCGCTTCCGGTCGCAGTCAGACTCCGAGGTGCTGCTGCAGGCGTATCGCGAGTGGGGCCCTGCCTGCCTCGAGCGGTTCAACGGCATGTTCGCGTTCGCCATCTGGGACCGGTCGAATCGCCAGCTCTTTCTTGCCCGTGACCGCTACGGCGTCAAGCCCCTCTATTGGTGGACGGACGGTCGCCGCTTTGCGTTCGCCTCCGAGATCAAGGCGTTGCTCACGCTTCCCGATCTGCGGCGCGAAGTCTCGCTTCCCGCGCTGCATCAGTACTTCACCTTCCAGAACATCTTCACCAGCGAGACGCTCTTCCAGGGCGTGGAGCTGCTGTCGCCGGGTCACACGCTGACGGTGAGTGTCGAGGGCGGCGTGGGAACCCCCGCGCGCTACTGGGACTATCGGTTTGGCGCCGAGGAGCTGCAGCTGGACGAGTCGGAGTGCGTGGACGCCCTCTTCGGCACCTTCCAGGAAGCGGCGGTCCGCCAGCTGGTGAGTGACGTCCCCATCGGCTCCTACCTGAGCGGCGGGATGGATTCGGGCTCGCTCACCGCGGTCGCCGCGCAGCACCTGGGGCGCATCCGCAGCTTCACGGCGGGCTTCGATCTTACGTCGGCCGCGGGTCTCGAGCTGGGCTGTGATGAGCGTGGTGCCGCGGAGATGATGGCGCACCACTTCCGGACCGAGCATTACGAGGTGGTGCTCCATGCGGGCGACATGGAACAGGTCATGGGCGACCTCATCTGGCACCTGGAAGACCTGCGCGTGGGCCAGTCCTACCCCAACTACTACGTGGCCCGGCTGGCCAGCCGCTTCGTGAAGGTCGTGCTGTCGGGATCCGGCGGCGATGAACTCTTCGGGGGCTATCCGTGGCGCTATTTCCAGGTGGCCGGCAGCCGGAATCCGGACGAGTTCTTCCGGAACTATTACGCCTTCTGGCAGCGGCTCATTCCGGAGGAAGACAAGCCGCGGCTCTTCAACGCCGGCATGCTGCGGGCCATCGCAGGGCATTCCACCATGGATGTCTTTCGCGACGTTTTTTCCGGTCACGCCATGCCGCTGGAGACCCAGCAGGACTACGTCAATCATTCGCTCTACTTCGAGGCACGCACCTTTCTGCATGGCCTGCTGGTGGTGGAGGACAAGATCAGCATGGCGCACGGGCTGGAAAGCCGGGTGCCGTTCCTGGACAACGCCCTGGTCGATTTCGCCATGCGCGTGCCGGTCGGATTCAAGCTGGAAGCAGGCTTGCTGCGTGAGGCCGTGGACGAGGACGACATCGTCAAGCGGCAGCGCTACCGTCGTTCGGCGGAAGGGAAGACGGTCCTTCGCAAGGCCATGCAGCGGCTGATACCGCCCGAGATTATTGAGCGGAGGAAGCAGGGATTCAGTGGCCCCTACGAATCGTGGTATCGCGGCGAGAGCCTGGACTACATCCGCCGATTGCTCACGAGCCCCCGGGCGCGATACCGTGAATTTCTGGAGCCCGGCTTCGTCGAGCGGGTGCTGGCGGAACATCAGTCCGCTGCTCGCAATCACCGGCTGCTGATCTGGTCGCTGCTCTGCTTCGAGGTCTGGCTCAGGAGGTTTATGTGAACCGTGTAGTCTCGGCGGCCCTCATCGCCGCGGCGGATCCGCGTCGGTTGGAGATGCGCTCGATCAGCCTCGCTGAGCTCGCAGACCGATACAAGTTGAAACTGCTCGGCGAAGACCGCATCATTCGAGCGCTCGACTACATCGATGCGCCCCGCGAGATAGCGGCCTTTCAATTGACATATGCAGAGACCCCGGACTTGGTTGCGCGCGCGGCCAGTCGGGGCATCGCAGCGTGCATTACGGTTCCCGCCTGGGCGGCTCCGCAGCCCTCGGGGATGACCATGCTGGTGTCGACGATGCCGCCGGCCGACACGTTTTTTACGATATTCGCGAGTCTGGGATCGGCGGATTATTGGCAGCGACTCGAGTCGTGGCGCGGAAACGAAGTGCAGATCGCTTCGTCCGCGACGGTTGCACCGAATGTTGTGCTCGGCGATCGTTGCCGAATTCTAGAGAATGTCGTGTTGCGGCCCAATACGCGCATCGGAAATGATGCTGTTATCAAGCCCAATGCGGTAGTCGGCGGTGACGGCTTCGAAATCCGGAACATCGGTGGCAAGCGACGCGTGGTCCCCCATGTTGGAGGGGTGTGGATCGGCGACGACGTGGAGATAGGAAGCGCGACGTGCGTGGATCGTGGCGTCTTTGGCGAATTTACCACACTCGGAAACGGCACGAAGATCGATAACCTTGTTCACGTCGCGCACCGGGTAGTCATGGGGCCACGTTGTTCGATCGTGGCTTGCGCGGAAGTATCCGGTAGCGTCACCCTGGGTGAGGGCGCCTGGATTGGGCCAAATGCGTCGGTGAATCAGGGGCTGACGCTCGGCAGTCACTCATTCATTGGGACCGGAGCTGTGGTCACAAAGTCGGTGCCCGCGCAC
>DASSKX010000727.1:0-3602 GCA_035689925.1 Acidobacteriaceae bacterium | reverse complement strand
GGAGGCAAGACGCCCAATTTGGACCAGTACACCGTCGACCTCACGGGAAATGCGAAAAAGGGCAAAATCGATCCCGTACTTGGACGCGACCCGGAGATTCGCCAGGTCATCGATATTTTGACGCGTCGCCGGCAAAACAATCCGATTCTTACCGGCGAAGCGGGCGTCGGCAAGACGGCGGTCGTCGAAGGCTTTGCTTTGCGCGTGGCTCAGGGGGACGTGCCGCCCCCGCTAAAAAATGTGCACGTGCGGACGCTGGATTTGGCACTGCTGCAGGCGGGCGCAGGCGTAAAAGGCGAATTCGAGAATCGACTGAAAGGCCTAATTGAGGAAGTGAAGGCATCGGCCACGCCGATCATTCTGTTCATTGATGAAGCGCACACGATGATCGGAGCGGGCGGGCAGGCAGGCCAGAACGACGCGGCCAACCTGCTGAAGCCAGCTCTGGCACGTGGTGAACTGCGCACCATCGCTGCGACGACCTGGTCTGAGTACAAGAAGTACTTCGAGAAGGATGCGGCGCTGGCCCGTCGGTTTCAGGTGGTGAAGGTCGAGGAGCCGAGCGAGCAGCAGTGCATGATCATGATGCGCGGGCTGGTTGCCTCGCTGGAGAAGCACCATAACGTGCGCATTCTGGATGAGGCGGTGTTTGCGGGGGTTAAGCTGACACACCGGTATCTGGCAGGCCGCCAGCTTCCGGACAAGGCGGTGAGCATTCTCGATACGGCTTGTGCGCGGCTGGCTCTGGGCCAGAACACCACGCCGCCGGCGATCGAAGACCTCATTCGCCAGATTGATGCCCTGCAGGTGCAGGCGCGCATTCTGAACCGCGAGGAGAGCGTCGGCGCGGATCACCACGACAAACTCGCCGGGATTGCCGCGCAACGCGAGAAGGCGGAAGCGAAGCTAATCGAGCTGCAGACGCGGTGGGATAAGGAGAAGGAACTCGTCGGTAAAATCCGTGACCTTCGAAACAAACTCGAAGGGGCACTCGACAGCAAACCCGCGGCTGAGGCGACGCTGCCCGTAACCGCGGCGCCCGAGCAGAATGGGCATGCGACACCTGCGACACCCGAGCAGATGAAGGCTGAATTACAGGCGCTCGAGACGGAACTGTCGGCGTTGCAGGGGGAGACGGGCCTCATCCGTGTGTGCGTCGATGCGCAGATTGTAGGTGAGGTGCTTTCCGCGTGGACGGGCATTCCCGCCGGCAAGATGCTCAAAGATGAGATCACGACCGTGCTTGCGCTCCAGGAGCATCTGGGCAAGCGCGTCATCGGTCAGCCGCATGCGATGGAGATCATCAGCCAGCGTGTGCAGACCTCGCGCGCCTCGCTGGATGATCCGAATAAGCCTGTCGGCGTGTTCATGCTGGTGGGCCCCAGCGGCGTCGGCAAGACTGAGACGGCGCTGGCACTCAGCGATCTGCTCTACGGCGGCGAGCACAATCTGATCACAATTAATATGTCTGAATTCCAGGAGCCACATACTGTCTCGACGCTGAAGGGCTCGCCTCCGGGATACGTGGGTTACGGCGAAGGCGGCGTGCTGACCGAAGCGGTTCGCCGCCGGCCGTACTCGGTCGTCCTGCTTGATGAAGTCGAGAAGGCGCATCCCGACGTGCTGGAGTTGTTCTTCCAGGTCTTCGACAAAGGCCAGATGGAAGACGGCGAGGGCCGCGAGATCAACTTCAGGAACAACATTATTATCCTGACGACCAACGCCTGCACGGATCAACTCATGAAGCTGGTTGCCGATCCGGAGACCGCGCCGGGCCCGCGTGCGCTCATCGATACATTGAAGCCGGAGTTGAACAAGATTTTTAAGCCGGCGTTTCTCGGGCGCATGGTAATCATCCCTTACTATCCAGTCCGCGATGAGGCGCTGAAGCAGATCATCCGGCTGAAGCTGGGTAAGATTCAGCGGCGGCTCAAGGAGAACCACAAGATCGCTCTCACCTACGATGATGCATTTTTGAATGCGGTAGCGAGCCGCTGCACGGAAGTCGAGAGCGGCGCGCGCAACGTCGACAACATCCTGACAAACTCCCTGCTGCCGGATATCTCGCGCAAGATTCTGGGCAGCATGGCGGAAGGCGAGAAGATGAGCGTGATTCACGTGAGCGTCGGCGAAGACGGTGAGTTCAGCTACGCCGATCCGAATGCGGGCGCTCCCACGGTGATGGAGGCGGTCTTATAGCTTGCATATTAAGGCCCCTGCTGGATCAACGAGTTTGTTGCAGCACCGGCGGCATGCTGTGGCTGCAACGGACTCGGCAGAAGCCCTTCGGCTTTTCGTCGATCACTTTGTAATTCGAAACTGAAACAGATGCCCATTCATTCACAAACCGGTCGTCTCATTTCGCTCACGACTCCTCTGGGCGATGACAAGCTGCTGCTTACCGGCTTCACCGGCCGTGAGGCCATCTCTCGTCTGTTTCAGTTTCACCTGACGGCTCTGTCTGAAGACACGGCCATCGACTTCACGCAAATCGTCGGCCAGAGTGTCACGATCAACATTTCCCAGTTCGACGACTCGCAGCGGTACTTCAATGGGATTGTCAGCCACTTTGCCTGTACGGGGAAAGACGGCGACATGACGCGGTACGAGCTACAGGTGGTGCCCAAGCTCTGGACGCTGACGCGCTATGCCGATTGCCGGATTTTTCACAACTTGCAGGTGGGCGACATCGTTCAGAAGATTCTGGACGAACGCGGCATCGATTTCCAGGCGACGCTGACCGGGACGTATAAGCCGCTGGAATATTGCGTTCAGTATCGCGAAACGGATTTCAATTTTATCTCCAGGCTCATGGAGCAGTTTGGAATCTTCTATTTTTTTCGGCACGAGGATGGTCAGCACACAATGATGCTGGCGGACTCCTCGAGCGTGCACCAGCCTTGTCCTGGGCAGGAGAGTGCTGGGTTCAATCTGGAATTCGGCGGATTGGATGCAGGAGATGTGGTGAACTCCTGGAGCATCGGCCAGGAACTCCGCAGCGGACAATGTTCCCTAACCGACTACAACTTTACGACTTCAGAGAGTGACCTTTCGGCTTCAGAGTCGACGATCTACTCCGTTGGCGGGAACGATGGAATGGAACTGTTCGACTACCCGGGCCTGCATGGAACGGCGTCGGATGGTCAGGAGATAGCCAAGCTGCGCATGCAGGAGGAGGAAGCCGGCCACAAAGTGGCGCATGGATCGAGCGTCTGCCGCGCGTTTACGACGGGGTACAAGTTCGACCTGACCGACCATCCGCTGGACGAAATGAACGCCAGCTATTTGCTGACTGAGATACAACACGTCGCCTCTGTCGCAGCGACCTATGGCGCGGAAACTTCTGAGGGTGGCAGCGCTGCCGATAGCTACACCAACCATTTCAGCTGCATTCCGGCGGATGTGTTATTTCGCCCAGCCCGTCTAACGCGGAAACCATTTGTGCAGGGGCCTCAGACCGCCAGAGTCGTTGGCAAGAGCGCGGACGAGGATTCGGCGGACGACCAGAGCGCGGGCGGCGATGGCGAAGAGATCTGGGTAGACAAGTGGGGGCGCGTGCTGGTGCTGTTCCCCTGGGATCGCAAGAAGGCGACTTCCTGCTG
>DASSKX010000726.1:0-3191 GCA_035689925.1 Acidobacteriaceae bacterium | reverse complement strand
AGGAAGATGATCTGCAAGTCAAGGCAGGAATCGCCGGCGTGCTCAGTTCCCTGCCCACTCCGCCGGGTCCGGTGCAGGTGGGCCAGCACGTGACTGCCGGCACCTCGGTTGCCGAGGTGATCGACCCCTCGCAGCTAAAGGCCGCGCTGCAGATCGCCGAGACACAGGCGCACGATATTCAGCTCGGCCAGCCCGCCGAAGTGGACACGCACAACGGCATCGTGAAGGGTCATGTTTCCAGAATTGATCCCTCCGTATTGAACGGAACGCGGACCGTTGACGTAACACTCGATGGACCGCTGCCGCAGGGTGCGGTTCCGCAGTTGAGCGTGGACGGCACGATCGATCTGCAGCATCTGCACGATGTTCTGTATGTGGGGCGGCCGGCGTTTGGGAATCCGAACAGCACGATCAGCCTGTTCCGGATGGATGCCGATGGCAAAACTGCGACGCGCGTGCAGGTGAAGGTAGGCGGCGCGTCGGTGACGGAGATTCAGATTCTGGACGGGCTGAAAGAAGGGGACCGGGTGATCTTGTCGGACATGTCGCGGTACGATGCGAACGACAAAGTCCGGCTGGAGTAAGTGGACGCTGCAACCAATTTCAGGAGCAGGAGAGCACGATGGAAAACAATCAGGCGCTGATTGAGATTGAAGGCCTCACCAAGGTCTTCTACACCGACGAGATCGAGACGCACGCGCTGTCCGGCGTCCACATGAAGATCGATAAGGGCGAGTACGTCGCTATCTCCGGGCCGTCAGGCTGCGGCAAGTCGACGCTGCTCTCTATCATTGGCCTGCTCGATACGCCGACGGGCGGCAGCTACATGCTGAACAACCATGCGGTGGAGAACCTGAACTTCTCCCAGCGTTCGCGTATCCGCAACCAGGAGATCGGGTTCATCTTCCAGAGCTTCAACCTCATCGGCGACCTGACGGTGTACGAAAACGTCGAACTGCCGCTGACGTATCGCTCGGGCATGTCCTCGGCCGAGCGCAAGCGCCGCGTGCAGGAGTCGCTGGAGCGCGTGAGCATGGCACACCGCATCCGGCACTATCCTTCGCAGCTCTCCGGCGGTCAGCAACAGCGTGTCGCCGTGGCGCGCGCACTGGCGGGCTCCCCTTCGATCCTGCTGGCGGACGAGCCGACCGGAAACCTGGATTCGCGCAACGCTGAGGCGGTGATGGAGTTGCTGCAGAATCTGCATCGTGAAGGCGCGACCATCTGCATGGTGACGCACGATCCCCGGTTTGCTCGCCATGCCGACCGCCAGATTCACCTCTTCGACGGCAAAGTGGTCGCCGAGGGTGAGGCGGCGGAGCAGGTTCTGGAAGTCAAGTAGTCAGGCGTCAGGAATGAGCACGCGCGCCGAGCGGGTTTGTGGCCGCTTACGGTTGACGTGTGCCAGCGATTGGGGATAGAAGTCATGATCCAGCTGAAGAATGTCGAACGCAGTTACAAGACGGGCGCGGGACAGACGTGGGTGCTGCGCCGGGTGAATCTGGAAATCCAGCAAGGCGAGTTCGTCACGATCATGGGGCCTTCGGGCGCAGGAAAGTCGTCGCTGCTGAATGTGCTGGCACTGCTCGACGATCAATGGATTGGCGAGTACTGGTTCAAAGACCAGCCGGTCCACACCATGAACAGGAAGCAGCGCGCCGAGTTGGCGAAACGCAACATCGGCATGGTCTTCCAGAGCTATCACCTGCTGGACGATCTGACAGTGCAGGAGAACATCGACCTCCCGCTATCCTACAAAGACATGCCGCGCACGCAGCGGCAGGGGCTCGTCGCCGATACGCTTGACCGCTTCAACATTGTTGGCAAGAAGGACCTCTTCCCTTCCCAGCTTTCCGGCGGACAACAGCAACTGGTGGGCGTGGCGCGCGCGGTCATTCACAAGCCCGCGCTGCTTCTGGCCGATGAGCCTACGGGCAACCTGCATTCGAGTCAGGCAAAGGAGATCATGGAGCTGTTTCGCGAGCTGAATCAGCAGGGCACGACCATCGTGCAGGTAACCCACTCCGAGACAAACGCTGCGTACGGCTCGCGGGTGATTGAACTGCGCGACGGGTGGATGGTCGCGGATACGGCGAATCCGAATCTTGGCGTGGAGGTCACCGCATCGTGACCTCGACTCCATGGCATCAGCGGACGTTGGCGCTCACGATTTGTGCACTGCTGATCAGCCCCGCTGGATTCGCGCAGAATCAGACACAGACTCCTCCCCCGCCTCCCCCGGGAATCGCTCCTGCGGCTAGTCAGCAGGCGACCCCGGAAGCGCCGGCACCGCCCGCCGCAAACCAGCAGCCCTCCCCGACGCTGGCACAACAAATTCGGCAGGAGCAGCAGCAGCCGATCGCGCCGCCGCAGCCCTTCTATGTGTCGCTGCCGCACTCACACAACCCCTTGGCGCCGTATCGGCCCAGCTCGGCGCCACCGCTCAATCTGCACAACTCGCCGCGGCTCCAGAACCTCATCCGCGAGGGCAAGCTGTACATCTCGCTGCAGGACGCGATTGCGCTGGCGATTGAGAACAATCTGGATTTGGCGTCTTTCCGTTACAACTTCCCGATTGCGGAGACGGACCTGCTGCGCACGAAAGCCGGTGGCCAGGTGCGCGGCGTCAATACGGCCGTTGTGCAGTCGACGCAGGGTGGATTCGGCGGCGGCAGCAGCGGTGGCGGCGGATCAGCGAGCGGGTCGACTGCAGCCGGAGCGGGCGGCATCGTGCAATCCACGCTGGGCGCCGGAACGGCAGTTGCCTCCTTTGATCCGTATTTGAACTTCAAGGGCTTCGACGATCACAGTGTCACCCAGGAGGTCAACCCAGCTCAGGTGGGCGTGCCGATCTTCCGCGCGAACACGATCCAGGCTCAGGCGCAGTTCGCGCAGGCATTTCCTGTTGGGACCGATATACAAGTGAACTACCTTGGTCAGCGCCTCACTGCGAACAGCCCCTACTTCGCGACGAATCCGACCCTGAACAGCAATTTCCAGATTGTGATTGCGCAGCAACTGCTTGCCGGCTTCGGTCTCTCCACCAACGAGCGCTATATCCGAATCGCGAAGAAGAATTCCCAGATCACCGATCTGGCCTTCCGTTTACAGGTGATCGCGACGGTAACGCAGATCGAGAACGTCTACTGGGACCTTGTGAACGCCTACGAAGACGAGCAGATCAAGGAACA
>DASSKX010000725.1:0-2159 GCA_035689925.1 Acidobacteriaceae bacterium | reverse complement strand
TGTGCGCCGTCCGCGCCGACGACGAAATCCGCGACGAACTCCCGGCCCTCTTCTGTAACGACCACGACATGTCGCTCTGTTTGCCGCAAACCCGTCACGTGCTGATCGAAGACGACCGAGATGTGATCCGGATACTGCGTGCGCGCGGCATCCAGTAGCGCGCTGTCGGTTTCCTGTTGCGAGACGTTCACGAAGAGCGGGTAGCGCGCGTCCTTCGATTCCGGATAGGTTTCGCTGAAAAGAAGCCGATCTTTGTGGTAGGTCCGCTTCACACGCCAGGTGATACCGCGTGCGGCCAACCGCGCGCCCGTGCCGGGCGCCGCTGCGTCGAACGCTTCGAGCGTGTCGCGCAGCAACACGATGGCGCGCGATCCGGTTCGCAGGACGTCGGAGCCACGTTGCAGGACCGTCGAACGGATGCCTTGTCTTGCCAGCAGCAATGCGGTGGTCAGCCCGACAGGACCTGCGCCGACGATCAGAACCGGTGATGTCGGGCTATTCATCGACGCCCTCGAACAGGCCGCGCGGAAAGTACTCGGTAATGCGCATCAAAGGGCGGCCCGCCACGACGATGTGGTAGCTGCGATAGACGAGTTCCGTGGCGTCGAAGCATGCGTTCGGGCAAGGCGCTTCGTCGAGTGGGTGGATGCCCCAGTCGAGCAGTTCGCGGAACGACTCGATACGCGCCGAGCGCATCAACAAGCCGATGGGCAGCGTGCCTTGCATCAGCGGTGCCCGCAGCGGCGGCGGCAAGCGCGCATCGGCGATGCGAGACTCGGCATACACGAGATTGCGCTTGCTCAGCGCGGTTCGCAGCACGACCTCTCGCCGTGTCGTTGCTTCGTCTGGACCGAGGCTCATGGTGGCGCAGGCCGATACCGCATCGGCGCGCTCGGCGTGCTGTGCGAGCAGCACGGTCTCGATGCTTTCGCCGGAAAACGCGTCGAGCAGCAATGTCAACGTACCGTCGGTACTCAGCAAGGCCTTGGTGCGCGATCCCAGCGATTGCCATACCTCGTGCTTTGCGCGGTCTTGCTCCGTAGCGGTTGTGGCCGGGAGCGAAAAGAACCTCGCGTGTTCTGTGTAAACGGACATGCCAAACCCCTCGATGTAGGGCGACGCTTGCAGCGCGTGCCGTGAGACGGGGGCTCCATTGTTCAGTCTTTCGGGCACGCGAATGGCGGGACTTCCGTATGTTGCGATAAGCGTTCCGGGTATTCCTACGGAAATGCCCGAACGTCCGGCCGGTCTCTTCGGCGAGGGGAGAATCGTCTTTACGCGTTTTTTACGCCCCCGCCCCCAGTCTTGTCCCTGCCTTTACGCCCCCTCCTCTACGCTTCAGGCTGTCATGGTTCGTAAGCGAGACGAGAAGAATGGACTTGATCTATATCGCGGGGATTGCCCTTTTCCTGGCAATCACCGTTGGATTGGCGGCCGGATGCGAGAGGCTCGGTAACCGCGCCCCGGGAGGCCGGCCATGATGACCTGGATGATCTGGCTCGCGGCAGCCGCGACAACGTTGTTGTTCGCCTACCTCGTGTACGCGCTCCTCAGGGCGGAGGAACTCGAATGAATGCGAACGACCTGTTGCAGACCGCACTCTTCATCGTCACGCTGATCGCCCTGGCCTTTCCACTTGGCCGGTACATGACAGGCGTGCTCGACGGTTCGTCCATCGTCGTTCGCCGTATCGGTCGTCCCATCGAACGCCTGTTGTTCAAGCTTGCCGGCGTCGATGCCGATGCCGAAATGTCATGGAAGCGCTATGCGCTGGCCGTGCTGCTTTTCAACGCGCTGGGCGCGCTCGCCGTCTACGCGTTCCTGCGGTTGCAGTCATGGCTGCCCGCGAATCCGCAGGGTTTTGGCCCGATGACGCCCGATGCGGCATTCAATACGGCCGTGAGCTTCGTGACGAACACGAACTGGCAGAACTACACGCCGGAGGCCACAGCCAGTTATTTGACCCAGATGGCGGCGCTCACCGTCCAGAACTTCCTGTCGGCGGCGACCGGCATCGCTGTCGTGGTCGCGCTGATCCGCGGTTTCGCGCGGCACACGGCCCAGACCATCGGTAACTTCTGGGTCGACCTCACGCGCATCACGCTCTTCATCCTTGCGCCGCTTGCGATCGTCGTTTCGCTGGTATTCGTGAGCCAGGG
>DASSKX010000724.1:0-3931 GCA_035689925.1 Acidobacteriaceae bacterium | reverse complement strand
AGCCAACCGCGTGCGCATGGCCGCCGAATCGTGTGAACACGTCATGACAGCTTTCAATGGCGTCCAGCAGATGAAAGGCTGCGATGGACCGTCCCGATCCGTAGGCGTCGCCATTCTCCCGTGTGACGACCAGCGCCGGTTTGCCGGTCTGATCGACAATGCGCGAGGCAAGAATGCCGATGACGCCGCGATGCCAGCCATCACCGTCCATCACGATGCACATCGCGTCCTGGAAACAGGGCTCGTCGAGGCGTGCGGCAATCTCAGCCAGCATCGCCGCCTCGGCTGAGCGCCGCTCCTGATTCAGCCGCTCCAGCTTGGCCGCGAGTTCGGAAGCACGCACTTCGTTGCGGGTCGTGAACAGCTCGATGACTTCGCTGGCGATATCCATGCGGCCCGCCGCGTTGATGCGCGGAGCCAGCCGGAAGGCTACGTCGATCGGCGTCAGCGGCCGCGCTGCCGTATCGATCTGCGCCTCGCGCATCAGGGCACGCAATCCGAGGCCGACCGGCCGACGCAGCTCCCGCAGTCCGAGAGCGACAAAGACGCGGTTTTCGCCGAGCAGCGGGACGGCGTCGGCAACAGTGGCGATGGCCAGCATCTTCAGGAATGACGGCAGAATCTTCGTCCGCGCGCGGTCGCGATCCCAGGCCTCGAGCAAGGCCTGCGACAACTTGAACGCCACGCCCGCCCCGCACAGATGGCGGCAGGCGTATCCGCACCCCGGCTGGTTGGGATTGAGCACCGCGAGCGCGCGCGGCACACCCATTTCAACGTCGGGCAGGTGATGATCGGTGACGATCAGGTCCAGCCGCAGTTCCGCTGCCGCTTCTGCAGCAGCAAACGCGCGGATTCCGGTATCGACGCTGATCACCAGCCGCACGCCTTCTCGCGCGGCGGTCTCCAGGATTTCCCGCTGCATGCCGTAGCCTTCACGAAGCCGGTGCGGAATGTGGAAGCGGACAGTGCCGCCGAGCATCTCGATGGCGGTCTTCAGCAGCACGGTCGCTGTGGTCCCGTCCACGTCGTAATCGCCGTAGATCAGGATCGGCTCTCGCGCCGCGATGGCCCGCTGGATGCGCTCGACGGCGCGATCCATGCCGAGCATCGAGAACGGGTCGAGCAGGTGTTCGATTTTCGGATGGAGAAACTGCTCGGCGTCCTCGCCGGTGCGAATGCCACGGCAGGCGAGTAGTTCCGCGATCAGCCGAGGAAGGCTCGCGCTACGCGCAAGATCCGCCGCGTTCGGGTGGCCGTCGGCGAGAATCCAGCGGCGAGGCCGATTGACTTTTCGGAGAGGGGTCCCAACCGCCAGTTCAGGCGTGCTCACGGCTCTTCGTCGTCATCCTCGTCTTCGAAGACGATGTCGCCCAGGTCGTCGATCGAGTCGAGCAGCTGCTGATAGCGCTCGTACCACTCCGTCGATGTCTCGCAGAGGAACATGATTCCCTGGTGAGGGAATCCGAGTTGCAGGTGGCCGATCTTGCCGATGTGCTTGACGAGCGCCTGCGCTTCTTCCAGTTCGGTAGAACCGCCCATTTCCAGGTTGTATTCCTGGTCCTGCACCTCTTCGATGAGCATCTCGACGTCCTCTTTTTCGAGGACCGCTTCGCTCATGGTGATGAAAGTGGCGCCCGCCGCTTTCGCGGTCTCGACGAAATCCTTCCAGCGGTCGGTATTGGAATCGTCGTCCCACATGATCGAGGGCACGTCGTCACCGGCATGGCCGGGGACGCGGCGAATGCCGTGCCCCTCGATAAAGGCCACCATGTCGTCCTTCACGGAGGCAAGATTGTCCGAGTGCATCGAGAGTGGGTTCATGGCGAACACTCAGTTTAGCTGATAATCCGCGCGGCAGAGCGCACGGAATTCGGTTCGGTTCGCCGCCAAACCGCTAAAGGAATCGCCGGTACCCTAGTCCGCTCCCCGGTACTTAACACTGCAACCATAGGGCCGGGTGTAGGAGACGGCAACTGCCTGTCCGGCCAGCGCTTCCTTCAGTGCTGCCGAGACGTAGTTGTTCGCGTCTTTGACGTCGGCCGTGTCGGTCGTAGCCTTGTTGTCGATGGCTCCAGCGTAGATCAGCTTGCCCGACGGATCGATGACGTACATGTCGGGCGTGGTCTTCGCATCGTAAAGGTGGCCGATGGCGCCGCTCGGATCCAGAATGGCCGCCGTGGGCGCGGCATGCACGCGCGTCATGTAGGCATTTTCCTGCGCTGCGGTCATATACCCCTGCGCGCCGGGGTGGGAGGAGAGAATCGTGAGCCAGACCACGCCTTTCGCGGTCCACTCCTTCTGCAGCGCCTGCATGTTGCCGCTGTCGTAGTGCTTGAGCGTGTACGGACAGCCGTTGTTCGTCCACTCCAGCACGACGTACTTGCCGCGGTAGTCGGAAAGCCGGTGCGTCTGCCCATGCGAGTCGGTTCCGGTGAACTCCGGAGCGGCTTCGCCGACGCGGGCCGCCCATGCGGCGCAGGTGGTTGCGAGAAGAAGGATCAGGAGCCCGGGGACGGAAACTCGGCGCATAGAGCACCTCTCCTGTGTTATTTGGAAGTTGGACGAGAAAGCGTTGCGGATTGTTGCGCGGTGGTCAGCGTGTTCAGCGCATCGATCACGATGCCCTGCGTCAGGACCTCCGGCAGCACGTGCGGCGACGCATTCGGATCAGCGGGATAGATGGCATAGGTCGGGACGCCGCTCCTGCCGAGCGAGGCCAGTGCGCGAGTGATCTCGGCATCCTGGTTGGTCCAGTCGGCGCGGACGAGGGCCACGCCGCTGTCATGCAGATGCTGCCGTACCGACGCGCTGTCGAGGATCACGCGCTCGTTCACCTGGCAGCTGAGGCACCAGCTTGCGGTGAAGTCCACGAAGACCGGCTTGCCCTGGCTCCTGAGCTGCGCGACCAGGTCCGGCGAATAGGGCTGCCAGCCCGATCCGGCCCTGGAGTCGGCGGTGGGGTGAGCGGGGCCGGCACTGCCCAGGTTGCGCACGGCCCATACCGGCACAGCCACTGCGGCTGCCACCACAAGGATCGCGACCCCAGCAGCGACGGTCTGGCCCGGCCAGCGTCCCAGCACCCAACCGGCAATCGCCAGCAGCAGGAAAGCGGCGAGCAGACCAATCAGAGCATTGGTCCCGGCAATCTGCGTGAAGACCCACACCAGCCAGATCACGGTTGCGAAGATGGGCACCGAGACAGCCTGCTTCAGAACTTCCATCCATGCGCCCGGCTTGGGCAGCAGGCGCGTCCATGCGGGCTGATACGCCAGCGCCAGATAGGGAAGAGCCAGTCCCAGCCCAAGAGCCGTGAACACCGCAAAACTGACCGCGGCGGAGTGGGCCAGAGCGTAGCCAATGGCCGCTCCCATGAAAGGCGCCGTGCAGGGCGTCGCGACTACCATCGCCAGCACTCCCGTAAAGAAGCTGCCGGCATAGCCATGCTTCTGCGCCAGCGATCCCCCGGCGCTGGTGAGCGACAGGCCAATCTCAAATTGTCCGGCGAGTGCGAGTCCCAGGAAGAACAGCAGCAGCGCCATGACAGCGAGGAAGACGGGCGACTGAAACTGGAAGCCCCAGCCCAGCTGCCGTCCTGCCGCACGCAGCGCCAGCAGTACCGCGACTACCGCCCAGAACGAGACGAGGATGCCGAGCGTGTACACCCAGCCATGCGCCCGCAGTTGGGGGCGCTCGTGCTGCGACGACTGCACCAGCGCCAACCCTTTGATGAACAGGACAGGAAAGACGCAGGGCATCAGGTTGAGGAGGATCCCGCCCAGAAAAGCGAGGCCGGCGGCGCGCGCAATTTGCCCGGTACTTCCGGCGATACCGGCTGCGGGCTGGCTTTGCGCCAGATCACCCGGCGAAGCGTGCACCACATACGCCGATCCATCGGCGAGTTCCAGCACGCCATTCAGGGTCTGTGGAGAAC
>DASSKX010000723.1:0-4365 GCA_035689925.1 Acidobacteriaceae bacterium | reverse complement strand
ATCGGCTATCCCACCACCGTGGTCTACGCACAGGACCTTTCCGTTCCGTCAATCCTCGACGGAATCCGCTCGGGACGCGTCTTTATCGATCTCACAGGGTCGAGAGATCGCCTGCTGGATATGCGGGCTGAATCGGGTGGCAGTTCTGCCGAGATGGGCGGCGCCCTGCATGCTGCCAAAGGCGCCTCAGTTGCGCTGCAGGTGCATGTGAAAGCGTGTCAGGACTGCACCGTTGAATTCTTTGTGGATGGCAAAGCGGCAGCGGCTTTGCAGGCGCTGCCGCTTTCAACCCCGGATGCAATCATCGACACAAAGTGGACCAGCGATGGCGCGCGTCACTGGCTGCGGGCCGAAGTTCACGGAAGCGATCACCGGCTGCTGCTCCTCGGCAATCCCGTTTACATCAACTGGACTGCGGAGAAAAAACAATGACGATGCGACGTGCTTTATGCCTGTTCCTGCTCACCTCCATCTGTTTCGCAGCGGGTTCGCAGGCACGAGCCCGCGACGAGTCTGCGCCGGGCAGCCGCAGCGTGATGGATGCGCATAACTGCTATCCCTACTGGGAATGGTGGCACGACCGCATCGACCGTGCGCTTTCCGCCGGAACCCCTTTAGCGATCGAACAGGATCTCTTCTGGTACACGGACCCGAAGACGCATCAGTCGTGGTCGGTCGTCGCGCATGGCTCGCCCGTGACCGGTCAGGAGCCTGCGATGGAGCACTACTTCTTCGACCGCGTGCGCCCGATTGTTGAGCAGGCGCTCAGAGAGGGCAATCACGGTAACTGGCCGCTCATTACGCTGAACCTGGACTTGAAGACCGAAGAACCGGAGCATTTGCGCGCCATCTGGGCCTTGCTCTCGAAATACCAGGACTGGATCGCTACCGCAGCGAAGACCAGCGATCCAAAGGCTGTCCAGCGGCTGCAACTACGGCCGATTCTGGTGCTGACCGGGGAATCGGACGCGCAGCAGGCCGTCTTCTACGATGATGTGCCGATTGGGGGACGACTGCTCGTGTTCGGTGCGGTGCACACGAACGCGCAGAATCCGATGGCTGCCCCGGACGTGCTTGAGCCCTCTCCGGCGACGAACTACCGGCGTTGGTGGAACAATCCGTGGCGCGTCGTGGAAGAAGGCGGTCAGCAGCACGCCGGGGCATGGACCGACGCGGATGACCGGCGCCTGCGCGCCCTGGTCCAGCATGCGCATCGTCACGGTCTTTGGATCCGCTTCTATACCCTGGATGGAGCAACCGACAAAGAAGAAAGCTGCAACGGCTGGTTCAGCAGCTACAACTTCGGGTCCCTCGCTGCGGCGCAGGAGCGATGGCGCGCCGCGCAGGAAGCCGGCGTCGACTACATCGCAAGCGATCAGTATGAACAGCTGGGCGCTTTCCTGCGGAACCAGGCAAACTCGGGGCAATGACCCCAATATGGTCTCGGACCAACCCTCCTCTGTATTCTGAAGAAGAGCCCTCGATGCGTGCCGCAGAACTTATCGCACCCCGGACCTTCCGGCTTGCCGACATGTCCACTGAAGAGCCCGGACCGGGCGAAGTGCAGGTCCGGGTGGAAGCCGTGGGCGTTTGCGGGTCCGATTTACATGCTTATTGCGAGGGCGCCGTCGGCAGCACCCCGAATGTCTATCCCATGGTGCTGGGGCACGAGCCCGCGGGACGGATCGTCAAAACCGGCGTTGGCGTAACGGGGCTCGCGGCAGGCGATCGCGGTGCACTGGAGCCCGCGCTCTACTGTTACCACTGCGAATTCTGCGTGACCGGGCACCACAACGTCTGCGCAAACATTCGCTTTCTCAGCAATCCGCACTATCCTGGCTTTTTCCGTGAATTCGTCAATTTGCCGGTCGCGAACTTTCGTCCCATTCCCGTTACCATGTCCTTCGAAGAAGCCGCGCTCGCCGAGCCTCTTGCGGTGGCCATGCATTCGCTGCACCTCGCCTCCATCCGCACGGATGAAACCATCGCTGTCATCGGTGCGGGTCCGATTGGTTTACTGACGATCGCAGCGTTGCGAGCGGCCGGGGCAGGGCGCATCTGGGCCGTGGAGCCCGAGGCGCATCGCCGCGAACTAGCCCGGCGCATGGGGGCCGACGTTGTGATCGAGCCTGCGGAGGCCACGAACGAGATTCTCTCAGCGACAGGGCAGCGCGGTGTCGATTGTGGGATCGACTGCGCGGCCGGGGAGCATACCACCAGTCAGGCTATTCAAATCACCCGCAACGCGGGCCGGGTGGCGTTGACCGGGATCCACTCAACCCCGCTGGTCTCGATGGACGGCTCTGCAATGCGGCGTAAGGAGCTGACCATCTTCAATGTGCGTCGCTCGAATCACGAGACGGAAGAGGCGCTGGAACTCTTGCAGGCGCACCCGGAGTGGTTTCGACCGCTGCTGACGCACTCACGGAGCCTCGACCAGATAGACGAGGCGTTCGCGATTGCCAGCGAGTATCGCGATGGAGTGGGCAAGATGACCGTCAGGCCCTGAAAAAAGGGCCGCTATCGCCATTGGTCCGTCATAATAAAGAGAACGCCTCTACTCCAGGAACCGCATCCATGAGCGACCGCAGAACCCGACAAGTCGCTCCATCGCGAAAGGTGGAACTGTTCGACACCAGCCTGCGCGATGGACTCCAGCAACCGAACCTTGAAATCTCGGTGCCGAATGCGATTGCGCTTCTGCAACGGATGTCTGCTTTCGGAGTGCGTTATGCGGAGATCGGGTTCGCCGGAGCGTACGACTTCGTTGCGGATCTGACGGCCGCTCTGGAGCATGCCGATACCGGAGAAATGAAGCTGGCCCTCTTCGGTCGGACCAGGGGCCCCGGAACCCGCGTACAGGACTGGCCGGATGTCCGCTTCATGATCCGCCACAAGCATCGGATTCCGGTCGCCGTGGTCGTGGTGAAGTCCCGTCTGCTGGACGTGGAACGGTCCCTGGAGACCACGCCGGACGAAAATCTGCGCATGACCTGGGAGACCATCGCCTCGCTTCAGGATCACGGACTCGAGGTAATCGTCGATCTGGAACATGCGATGGACGCGATCTGCGGCCGGCGCGAGAACGGCGCTCCGAGCGACGCTGATTTTCGGACGCGCACCCTCGACCACTTCCATCAAATGGTGGCCCAGTGTGCCGGCCAGCAGGTGAGCCGCATCGTGGTGTGCGATACCACGGGGGGCGCCGATCCCGACGAGGTAAGCGAAGCGATCAGCGACCTTGTGCGCCAGTATCCGGACGCGGCGTTCGGATTTCACGGTCATACAGATCGCGGATTCGGTGTTGCGAATGCCCGAGCCGCCGTGCTGGCAGGCGCTGTTCAGGTGCAGGGCACGATCGTCGGCACCGGCGAACGCTGCGGCAATGTCAATCTCAGTACCGTGGTCGGCAGCATGCAGTTGCGCAGCGAGGCGGAGTTCGTCTCGGACGAGCAACTACGCGGCCTGGTCAGCCTGGCGCACTCAGCCTATGGCGCCTTTTCGCTTGATGTGCCGCACGGCGCTCCCATTGTTGGAGCGGGTGCGTTTGGCACCTGGGCTGGCATGCACGGCTCGAGCGAGCGCAAGAATCCCGGCGCTTATCTCTGGTGCGATCCAGTCCGCGTCGGCGCGACACCGCTGATCGGGGTGAATGCGCAGTCGGGCAAAGCGAATGTCGTCCTGCTTTCGGAAGCTCTGGGCGTTCCGCTCAGCCCGGCGCAGGCGCAGGCGTTCATCGAAGCCAACCGGGCCATGATCGACGGTGGTGGATTTACAGCCAGCGAAGTCTCGTTCCGTCTGGCGTGCCTCAGGATGCTGAAAACCGTGCCGGACTTTTTTACGGTCAGAACGTGGCGCGTTTTTGACGAGTCCGACGAAGCCGGAACGCGGTTCGTCCAGGCATTCATGTCACTCGGAATCGGACAGTCCACGATTCGCACGACCCGCGCTGAGGGCGCCGGGCCGGTCGATGCACTGACACGAGCCATGCGCCACGAACTCGAGCGCTGGTATCCGGCGCTGCAGTTGATGAAGCTGGGCAGGTTCAGCGTCACCGCGATTGATGTCTCTGCGCATGATTCGGCAGCCCACGTACGCGTCACCGTCAGTTTCCACGCTGACGGGCACGAACCCTGGGTCACAGCGGGCGTCAGCAGCGACCTGAACCAGGCAGCGCTCATGGCCATCGTGGATGGATTCCATTACTGGCTGCTGCTTCAGTCCGGGGCAGACGTGAGGAGAGAAGCATCTGACCGGGCCACTGAGACTTTATCTTCGCCGAGCACGTCAGCTGGATAACGGCTGGGGCGCGTGCGTGTGCGCCTGAAGCTCTTCGGCAGGTTCCCATTCTGCTGCATCGAATTC
>DASSKX010000722.1:0-2608 GCA_035689925.1 Acidobacteriaceae bacterium | reverse complement strand
CGGGCGTCAGCGAGGAGCAGGCCTCCCGCGATGCCGCCCGCGTCGCCGAGCAGGTGATGCGCGATTTCCCGCCGAATCTGAAGGCCGTGCACATCCGTGGCGATGTGCGCCCCTTGCGGGACGCCGTGGTGGCTGATGCGCGCCCGCTGCTGCGCACCCTCTTCCTCGCCGTCTGCATCGTTCTGCTCATAGCCTGTGCCAATGTGGCGACGCTGCTCCTGGTCCGCGCCCTGCGCCGCCGCCGCGAACACGCGGTTCGCCTGGCGCTCGGAGCGCGTGCGGCAGCCCTGCTGCGCCAGTCGCTTGCTGAGGGACTCGTGCTGAGTTTGGTCGGCGGTCTGCTCGGCCTCGGCTGCGCCGCCGCTCTGCTGCGCGTCGCGCTGCATCGCCTGCCGGAATCGATGCCGCGGATCGATGCCATTGCGATCGATCCCGTCGTCGCCGGATTCGCGTTGCTGCTCGCCATCCTCACGGGAGTCAGCTGCAGCATCGCTCCCGCGCTGGCGGCCGTCCGCACCAATCTGCTCGAGGGCCTGCGCGACGACGCGCGCTCCAGCAGCGGCAGTGTTCGCCAGGGCTGGCTGCGCTCCGCTCTGGTCGCTTCGGAAATCGCGATCGCCTTCGTGCTGCTCACCGCCTGCGTGGCCTTCGTGCGCAGCTATCAGAAGATGCTCGCGGTCGATCCTGGATTTCGCCCCGACCACGTCCTCGTTGCTGGTTATCGGCTGCCGTCCTCACAGTACGGCAAGCCCGCTGCAACGGCTGAGTTCCTGCATGAAGTCGTCGACCGGCTCTCCGCGCAGCCGGCGGTCGCGGCTGTGGGCATCACGAACGTTCTGCCGGAGCTTGGCGGCGGAGGCTCGGGTGCGTACACCATCGAAGGCGCGCCGGTTGCTGGCTGGAAGCTGCAGTTCGCGCCCTTCACTGAGGTTTACGGCAACTACTTTGCGGCCATGCGGATTCCCCTGATTGCCGGACGCACCTTCACCGTGCACGACCGCGCCGACGCCCCGCTGGTCGGGATCGTGAACCAGTCCATGGCGCGTCACGCGTGGCCCGGCCAGAACCCCATCGGCAAGCGCCTGCACATCGGCAACCCGAGTCATCATCTGCCGTGGGTCACGGTCGTCGGAATCGTCGCGGATACCCGCATCGGCGCGCCCGATCAGCCCGCCGGCGATCAGTGGTACTTCCCCGTGGAGCAGCCGGCGATTATCGAAGGAAACGGCGCGACGGGGATGCTCAACGCTCCTGCCGGTTATGTCGTGCTGCGCTCCAGCCTGTCGCCGGAGCAGATGATTCCCGTCCTGCGCTCGACCATCGGCTCCATCGACCCGCAACTGGCGCTCGACCCAGTGCGTCCGATGACGGAGGCCATTGCGAATGTCGAAGCGCCGCGCCGCTTCAACACCGGCCTCATCTCCGCCTTTGCTCTGGCTGCGTTGTTGCTGGCGTCGATGGGCATCTATGCAGTCGTGGCCTTCAGCGTCTCGCAGCGTACCCAGGAGATTGCGATCCGCATGGCGCTCGGCGCACAGCGCGGCACGATTGCGCGCCTCATTCTTTCCGACGGTGCAAGGATCGCGCTCCTCGGCTGCGGCGTCGGCGTTCTTGTCGCGCTGGCCGCGTCCCGCAGCTTGCGGTCGTTGCTGTTCGGCGTGAGCGCCACGGACCCGTGGATCTACGCCGGGTGCTTTGCTGCCATGGTCGCGCTGGCGCTGCTCGCCTCCGCATTGCCGGCGCGGCGCGCTGCGGCAGCCGATCCGGCCGGGGTCCTGCGCTCGGTCTGAGCCGATTACTTCGTGTTGTTCAGCGCCTGCAGAACCGCTTCTACCCCCGGTTTGGAATTCTTCAGGTATTCGCTGACGCGGGTACGCTCTTCGGGCGCCAGGCTCGGCGTCAGCGCGAGGATGCGCCGCATCGTTGTCGCTACGTCGTCCACCAGATTCATCATGCGAATAGCTTCGCCGGAAAGGGGCATAGTTCTCAGTCGACCTCTCTTGTCATTTTCGGCCACGCAGTGGATTTCGGCAAAGGCGTCCGTTCCAGCGGAGATGCACCGCTGCGGCGAGACGATGCCAGCTCAGCGATGGCCGGTGAGCTGCGGTTCCCAGTGCTTCTGCTCTTCCAGATAAATCTTCGTGTAGTCCAGATAATTCCGCGCGTAGTGGAGGATCTCCTCCAGATCGTCGGAGGTCAGGTCGCGCCGCACCTTGCCGGGCACGCCCGCGACCAGAGAACGCGGCGGCACCACCATGCCTTCAGGGATGAGCGCGCCCGCCGCGATGATCGACCCCTCGCCGATCTTCGCGTCGTTCATGATGGTCGCGCCCATGCCGATCAGGCAGGTGTCCCCCACCACGCAGCCGTGGACGGTCGCATTGTGGCCGATGGTCACGAAGTCCCCGACGATCACCGGATACTTGTAGCGCATGCCGTGCAGCACCGCGCAGTCCTGCACGTTCGAGTGCGAGCCGATCCGGATCGAGTGCACATCGCCGCGCACCACTGCGTTCATCCAGATGCTCGAATGGTCCCCGAGTACCACGTCGCCGATCACTTGAGCGGAAAGATCGACGTAACACGTGGCCGGGATGACCGGGGTATG
>DASSKX010000721.1:0-7245 GCA_035689925.1 Acidobacteriaceae bacterium | reverse complement strand
GTTCGGCAGCTGGAAAAACGCCTTTTCCGAATACGCGCCCGCGTGGGTTCTTGCCAACGCGAAGCGCTTCCCGCGCGCGATTTCTGCTGAAGGACTGCCGCTGGAAATCCTCTCGCCGCTGGGCCAGGAAACCGCCCGCTGCGATGCTCGTGCTTTCGCCGCGCTGATGGCGCATCTCCGCGAACGCGACGCCACCGACCAAACCGTCGTCGTGATCCAGATCGAAAATGAAGTGGGCTACCTCGGCGTGGGCGGCCGCGATCGTTCCGCTCAGGCGAATGAATTGTTTCGCCAGCCCGTCCCCCCGCAGCTCACGCAATATCTCCGCGATCATCGCGACCAGATCTCCGACCAACTCCGCGCCGCGTTCCACCCCGCCGCCAAATCCTGGAAAGACATGTTCGGCGCCGCCGCCGACGAAGTTTTCATGGCGTGGCACTACGGCCTCTTCGTGGACCAGGTGGTGAAAGCAGGCAAGGCCGCCTGGAACCTGCCCATGTACATGAACGCGCAACTGCCCGCGCCCTTCGAGCTTGGCGGCGATTACCCGAGCGGCGGCCCTCATCCGTACTACCAGGCCGTCTACCGCGCCGCAGCTCTGTCGATCGACTTCTACGCCCCCGACATCTACTGGCCCGACTTCGAGCACTGGGTCAGCTGGTACCAGCAGGAAGGCAATCCCGTCTTCGTTCCCGAAGCCCGCCTCGATGTCGCCGCTGGCAACGCGCTCTACACCTATGGAGAAGCCCGCGGCTTCGGGTTCTCGCCCTTTGCCGTCGACTCGCTACCGGCCGACGGCTCGCATGCCGAAAACGGCCCCGGCATCGCCGACGTTTACGCGACGCTGTCCTCGATGAGCGACATCATCCTCGACGCCCAGCAGAAAGATCAGATCCGCGCCCTGGTCCTGCACGAGAACAGCCTGCGTCCCTCCCAGACCGTCGCCCTCGGCGGTTATCTCTTCCGCGCGACCCTGTCCCGCACCTGGCCCGCTCGCCAACTGGCTGCCCCCAACGGAGCCATGATGGTCATCCAGTCTGCCCCGAACGAGTTCCTCATCGTCGGCAGCGGCTTGTCCGTCACCTTCCAGCGCGACCCCGACACCGATGATCAGATCGCCGGAATCGCAGGCATCGACCAGGTCACCCGCTCCGCAGGGAATTGGGTCACCGACCGCGTTCTCAATGGCGACCAAAGTGATCAGGGACGCCAGCTTCTCATGGTCCCGCACGCCATCGGCATCTACCGTGTCCGGCTCTACGCCTATCCCCGCACCTCCAGGGTCGAAACGGTGCCGCCCGCTGCCTCCCGCCGCCCCTAATCACACGCAACTCGCCATTGTGCAGGCGGATTCCTCCCCCAAACGTGCCATTTTTCAACTGGGATTGCTGGTGCTTGAATCCGCAACAAGCCGTACAATAACGGTGAGTTTCTCTCGGAAAAATTACTCCTCCATGTCTTCGAATGGTTTCCAGCCGCGTTCGTCGCGCTCGCATGGCCTGCGGTCGCTCTTCAGCTTATTTTCCAATGATTTAGCGATCGATCTGGGCACCGCCAACACCCTGGTGTTCGCGGCGAACAAGGGCATCGTCGTCAACGAGCCCTCCATTGTCGCCATCAACAAGAACACCGGCGAAGTGGAAGCCGTCGGCAAGGAAGCCAAGGAGATGCTGGGCCGCACCCCGGGCAACATCGTCGCCATCAAGCCGATGAAAGACGGCGTCATCGCCGACTTCAAGGTCACCGAGAAGATGCTCAACTACTTCATCCAGAAGGCGCACAACCGCAAGATGCTGGTGCACCCGCGGATCGTCATCGGCGTCCCTTCTGAAATCACGCAGGTGGAGAAGCGTGCCGTCGAGGACTCCGCCTACCGCGCCAAAGCCAGCGAAGTCTTCCTGGTGGAGCAGGCGATGGTCGCCGCCATCGGCGCCGGCCTCCCCATTACCGAACCCAGCGGCAACATGGTCGTTGACATCGGCGGCGGAACCACCGACATCGCCGTCATCTCGCTCTCCGGCATCGTCTATTCGCGCTCGGTCCGCATGGCCGGCAATCAGATGGACGAAGCCATCATGAATTACCTGAAGCGGAAATATAACCTGCTCATCGGCGAGCGCACCGCGGAGCAGATCAAGATCGAGCTTGGCTCGGCCTATCCGCTCGACAAACCGATGACGATGGAGATCAAAGGCCGCAATCTCATCGAAGGCGTGCCCAAGACCATCACCATCGACGATCAGGAAATCCGCGAAGCGCTCGGCGAATCCATCGCCACCATTCTCAACGCGATCCGCGTCGCCCTCGAGCGGACGCCCCCCGAACTGAGCGCCGACATCAGCGATCGCGGCATCGTGCTCACCGGCGGCGGTGCGCTCATCAAGAACCTCGACAAGCGGATCCGCGAAGAAACCGGCCTCCCGGTCTCCATTGCCGACGATCCTCTGGCCAGCGTTGTGCTCGGCACCGGCAAGATGCTGAGCGATTTCCGTCTGCTCCGCAAGATCAAGATCGACTAGGCAGCCGGAGAAGGCCACACAGGCCCTGATTTTCATGGAATCGTTTTTCAGCCGTTACCGAAACGCCCTGGTGCTCACCATCGTGCTCCTGGCGCAGGTCATCGGCCTTGCCGTGCAGGTGCGCCGGCCCGGACAGACTCCCGGGGACAAAGGCGGCGTGCGCCTCATCCGCGCCTGGGTCGTCGGCATCGTCAGTCCGCCGGAGAAGGTGCTGCGCGCCACCGGTCATGGCATACGCTCCGTGTGGATGAACTACTTCGACCTGGTCCATGTCCGCCAGGAAGACAAGAAGCTCAAGGCGCAACTCGATCAGCTCCGTCTGGAACAGGCCAGCCTGGCCGAAGACGCGAAGCAGGCGCATCGCCTCCAGTCGCTTCTCGGTTTCCAGGAAAAATACATCTACAAAACCGTCGTCGCCCAGGTCATCGGAACCTCCGGCACCGAGCAGTCGCACGTCCTGTTCATCAACAAGGGCTCGAAAGATGGACTCCGGCAGGACATGGCGGTCATTACTCCCGACGGTATCGTCGGCAAGACGCGCGACGTCTTCGACCACACCAGCCAGGTTCTCGAAATCTCCGATCCCACCAGCGGAGCCGGCGTGATCCTCCAGCAGACGCGCATCCAGGGGGTGCTGCGCGGCAACAGCTGGGGCCAGCCGCAAATCATCAACGTCTCGCCCGACGACCGAATCAAGGCCGGAGAGCCAGTCATCACCAGCGGTGGCGATGCCATCTATCCGCGCGGCCTGCCCGTCGGCAGCGTCGACCGCGTCGCCCCGGACCCGGACGGCACGCTCGTCAACGTGCTCATCAAGCCGGCAGCGAATCTGGACCGCCTCGAAGAAGTCCTTGTCATCACCAGCACCGGATCGCAGGTTCCCGCCGGCATGCAGCAGGACCTCACCGACGCGCAGCAGCGGGCCTCGGAGATCCTCGCCGAACGCCTCCCCTCCCGCACCGATCCCAACGCACCGCCGCCCACTGGCCCGAACGGCCAGCCGCAGACCGCGCAGGCGCCGGTTGACCCGAACGCCTTACCCACGCCGCCGCCCAAGCCGCCCCCGCCGCTCCATGCCGATCGCTTCTCGACATCGTCAATGCTGCCGGCAACCGACCTCGTTCCCGGCCAGCGGCTGACCAGCCTTGACGGCAGTGCCGCTTCCGCATCCAGCCAGCCGCAATTGCCGCCCAAATCAACGGCCCCGGCACACAAAACCCCCGCGCCTGCGGGAACGACTCCCGCCAAAACAGGTGCGGCACCCGCCACCGGCTCAGCAGAAGGGAAGAGGACTCCCGCCAGTCCTCATCCCGCCACCGCGCAACCGACGACAACCGCAGAGCCTGGCACCCCCACTGCGCCCCGTCCGAAGACCGAGCCCGCTCAGGACCAGACGACCAGCCGCCCCGCTTCCGGCAGTTCCACCCCGACTCAGCCGCCGCCGGACAACGCTCCTCAGGGGAGGCCCTGACCGATGCCGCTGATGGCCTCTTCCCGCCACGAGGTAGGCAGCAACTCCTACCCCATCGCCGTCTACATCCTGACGCCCCTGCTGGCGCTCGGCCTCCAGTCGCTGCTGGCCCTCCACTTTACCTTCTTTGGCCTGGTCGATCTGCCGCTGCTCGTGACCATCTACTACGGCCTTTCCAAGCGGGAGCCGATCAGCGCAACTCTGGCCGGGTCCGTCATCGGCATCGCCCAGGACGCGCTGACGCACCATCCCCTGGGCATCTTCGGTATTTCAAAAGCGGTTGTGGGCTATACCGCAGCCTCGCTGGGCGTTCGGATCGACACCGAAAACCACGGCAGCCGTCTGCTTCTGATCTTCAGCTTCACGCTGCTCCAAACCGCTGTCCTGTTCCTGCTGCAGCGTCATATGCTGGGCCAGCCATTCGCCTGGCACTGGGTCCACGAATTAATCCGGGCCGTCCTCAACGCGCTGATTGGTGTTATTTTGTTCGCTCTGCTGGATTTGAGCCGCCGCCCGGAATAGCAGGAAAGAGGTAACCATTGAGTTGGGCCGAGTCGCCAAACCTGCATCCCAACACGGGTTACAATCGTCATACAAAGTGCGGCGGCTCCGCCGGTTGCGGCGCCCTGCATCGATTTTCAGTCGGCTGGCGCAGGCTGGCCGGGTTCAACGGTCCGGAACAGGAATCTCCCACTTCATGACAATCTCTTCGTCTCGCCTACGGTCGCCGCTTTGTATTTTCGCCACGCTGGTGCTGGGCGCAGCTCTTTCCGCTCAGACCCCGAAAGCGGCTAAGCCCGCGCCGGATACCTCCGCGCCAAAAGCGGATCAGAAACCCGGCCAGGATACCTCGGGCGCCTATTACCACTACATGATGGCCCACGAGTACGAAGAGATGGCGACTACCTTCGGGCGCTCCGAGTACGCGACCCGCGCGATCGAAGAGTACAAGATGGCGCTCAACGCCGATCCCTCGTCGAAATACCTCAACAGCCATCTCGCCGAGCTGTACTTCCGCACCGGACACATCCGCGAGGCCATCGTTGCCGCCCAGGAGCGCGTCAAGCAGGATCCGAGCGACCTCGACGCGCACAAACTCCTCGCCGAGGTTTACCTCCGTTCCCTTGGCGACGGACAATCCCAGCAGCAACAGGAAACCTCCGGGCAGATGCTGAAGCTGGCCATCGGTGAATACCAGAAGATCGTTCAGCTGCAGCCGGCGAATGCCGAGAATCACCTGATGCTCGCGCGTCTGCTGGCCGCCGATCATCAGTCTGCACAGGCCGAGAACGAACTGGCCGAGGCCCGCAAGATCGATCCCAGCTCCGAAGAGACCGCACTCATCGCGAATCGGTTCTACATGGACCAGGGCAACATGGACAAAGCCGTCGATGCGCTGAAGTCTCTGCCCGACGGCGATCAGACGGCGCGTACCGAGTATCAGCTCGGCATGACCTACGATCTGATGAAGAAGCGCACCGACGCGATCGGCGCCTTCCGCAAGGCCCTCGAACTGGAGCCCGACAATCTCGACGTGGAGCGCGCGCTCGCGGCCGATCTGACCGCAACCGGGCAGGCCGACTCGGCCCTCTCCGCGTGGAAAGATATCGCGGCCGGCGATCCCACCGATCCCGATGCCTGGTCGCAAATTGCCGAGATCAACGAGCGCAACGGCAAGCTCGACGACGCCCTCGCCGCTATCAAAAAAGCCCGCGAGCTGGCTTCCGATTCGCTGAAGCTTCAGTTCCAGGAGGCGCGGATTCAGTATGTCGCCGGCCATCTCGACGAGGCCGCCAAGCTCTTCCAGGGGCTGGCGTCGGCAACCGAGCACCCCAGCGGCCAGTACTCCGAACAGGAAAAGCAGAACTACAAGCTGATCCTCGACAACCTGGCTGAGATCTACAAGGAACAGAGCAAACTCGATCAGGAGATTGCCGAGTACCAGAAGATGGCCGCGCTCGGCGCTGATTACGAGGCCTATGCCTACGATCAGCAAGTTGAGGCCTACCGCGAAGCCCATCAGTACGACAAAGCCGTCGCCACCGCGCGCGAAGCCGTTCAGAAGCAGCCGAAGAACGATGAGCTCAGGCTGACGCTGGCGCGGCAACTGGCCGATACCGGTCAGGTGGAGCAGGGCATCGCGATGGCCAAGGGCGTGCTCGACAGCAATCCCAAAAACCTCGGCGCCTACTATCAGCTGGCGCAAATCTACACCGACCTGCGCCGCTGGAAAGAAGCCTCCGACACCCTCGATACCGCCGACAAGCAGGCCGCCAAGAAGGAAGATCACACCATGGTGACGTTCCAGCGCGCCATGATGGCCGACCGCGCCCGGCGTTACGACGAGGCCGAAACCAACTTCAAAAAAGTCCTCGAAACCGATCCCAACAACGCCATCACCCTGAACAACTACGGCTTCATGCTCGCCGATCGCAATGTTCGCCTCGATGAGGCGCTCGCCATGATCCGCAAAGCGGTTCAACTCGAGCCGACCAACTACGCCTATCTCGACTCGCTCGGCTGGGTCTACTACCGCATGGGCCAGTACCAGCAGGCGGAGGACGACCTGCAGCGCGCCCTCTCCCGCGGTGCCAGCGACCCCACCGTGCACGACCACCTCGGCGACGTCTACGAGAAGACCGGCCGCCTCAAGCAGGCCGCAGCGCAGTGGGAACTCTCCCTGAACGAGTACGCCCACACCGCGCAGGCCGACATGGATTCCACCGACGTCAGCAAAGTCCAGAAGAAACTGGACAGCGCGCGCGTGCGCCTGGCGAAGGAATCCGGAAAGCCGCAGCCGCCAAGCAAGCAGTAGTTGCTTGTCCTGGAATTTCCGCATGGAACCGATGAGCGTGTTGCCGTCTGCCTGCGCGGCCCCGCGGCACGGCCCGCTGGCACAGCGCGAATTCCCTGAGCCGGATCATCCGTACCGCACGCCCTACCAGCGCGATTGCGGACGCATCATCCACTCCCGCGCCTTTCGCCGCCTCGCGGGCAAGACCCAGGTCTTCACCGATCGCGGCTCGGACCACTTCCGTAGCCGCCTCACCCACACCATGGAGGTCGCGCAGATCGCGCGCACCATCGCCCGCGCCCTCGGCCTCAACGAGGACCTGACCGAAGCTCTCGCCCTTGCCCACGACATTGGCCATCCGCCCTTCGGCCACGCCGGCGAGCGCGCCCTCGACAACGAGCTGCGCCGGTACGGCCTCCGCTTCGATCACAACCTGCACGCGCTCCGCATCGTCGAGCACT
>DASSKX010000720.1:0-4891 GCA_035689925.1 Acidobacteriaceae bacterium | reverse complement strand
TATACCCTGCTTTCCATGAGCCTGTTCGCCCAGATTCGCGAAGACATCAACTCGGTGCTGGAGCGCGACCCGGCCGCCACCTCGCGATTCATGGTCGTGCTCTGCTATCCCGGCCTGCACGCCGTCTGGACGCACCGCGTCACGGGCCGCCTCTGGCGCGCGAAGATGCGTCTCGCCGCCCGCCTCCTCTCGCAGGTCGCCCGCTTCTGCACAGGCATTGAAATCCACCCCGGCGCCACCCTCGGCCGCCGCGTCTTCATTGACCACGGCGCCGGCGTTGTCATCGGAGAAACCGCCATCGTCGGCGACGACGTCACCCTCTACCAGGGCGTCACGCTCGGCGGCACCGGACACGAAAAAGGGAAGCGCCACCCCACGCTGCTCGACGGCGTCTTCGTCGGCAGCAGCGCGCAGATCCTCGGCAACATCACCATCGGCGAAAACTCCCGCGTTGGCGCCGGATCGGTCGTCCTCCGCGACGTGCCCCCCAACTCCACCGTCGTCGGCGTCCCGGCGCACATCGTCTACCAGAACGGCGAGCGCGTCCTCATCACCGACCCCAGCCAGGTCAAAGACCCGCTCTCCGGCGTCATCATCGCCCTCGGCGAAGAAGTGAACCGCCTGCGCGTCCGCGTCGACTGCCTCGACGGCCAACTGGAACTCGCCACCCGCGAAATGGACCAGGTCCGCACCCTCGCCAGCGAAGAAGAAGAGCGCGACCAGTACCGCAGCGAGCAGGCGCAAAGCGGCTATTTCTCCATGGGCGAAGGGATCTAGCTGCACGCGGGACAGGGAACAGGTGGTCCAAGGCGAGTGGCGGCCTTGGAAGGAAAGTTCTGGAATCCCTCTCACGACAAGCGCGTAATCCCCGGGAATCCGTCGAATCCGCCATCAAAACTCAGGATTCTCTTCACTCCATGGATTTGCATGACAGCAAGATGCACGGCATCTCGCGCTGAAAGCGCCTTGTGGCCGAGCACGATTTGTTTGGCTCGTTCCACTGCCACCCGATCTACTGAAAACACTTCATCGACGACTCCCAGCAGAGCGTCAAACGCCGGCTGAATCGCATCGGCCCGCTCGATCGAAACATAACGGTGAAGAATCTCCTGCAGCACTTCCGCGTCGGTCACGAGACGCTCCCGGCCGTTCACCAGTTCCTCCAGCCAACGCCTGGCATCGCTCTTATGAGGATGAGGAGCGCCGACTAGATACATGGGGATGTTCGAGTCGACGAAGATCACGGATGCATTCCCGATCCGTAACCCCGCTCGATCTCTTCGAGCATGCGGTCCATATCACCGGTAGGAAATTCCATGCGTGCCGCTGTCCGGATCACGTCTAGCCTCGACGCGACCTCACGGCTCGGTTCGCTCCTGCGAGCCTGGACGAGCGCCTGCCGCACCCATTCGGCGATCGACATGCGCCGCAAACGCGCCGCCCGCTGGATCTCGCGATATTCAGGATCCTGGACAATGACCTGCAATCGCTTAGCCATTCAATGAGCCTAACTGACTCATCGCCATGAGTCAAACGCGATGCCGCGGTGTCGCGGCCGATATGCACCGGCCTCGATTTACTCCGCTACTCGGCCCAGCACCTCCACCACCATCCCCCGAATCGCGTCGTAGTCCGCCTTCCCGCTGAACATCCGATAAACCTTCACCCCCGCGCCATCCGTCAGCTGAAACTGCCGTTCCCCCGCCGCCGCCTCGGCCGGATGCGCCCCCGCCCACGACTTCTGATCGAAGTCGTTGCTCTGCACCAGAATCTCCCTGGGAGCCGCCCCGCCCGCCCCGTGCACGATGAACCGGTAATAGGTGTGGAATTTCCCCACCGGCTCGAAGTACTGGACCGCATCCACCCGCGCCGAGCCCACCCGAAACATCTCCAGCAGAAATCCGTTCGCCTTCCGCGCATCCGGAGCCCCATGGGCGTGCAATTCCGCCAGCGTCGCCCGCTCCTGGTCCCGCTGCGCCTGCATCCCCGCCGCCGCATACGCGGCCACCAGCGTCGTATGAATCTTCCAGCTTTGCGGATCCAGTTGCCGTGCCTTCTCCGCGTACTGGACGGCCAGCGCCCCGTTGTACTCTTCCATCGCCGCCGTCGCGGCATACAGATCGGCGACCGCGTTGTTCGGATCCGCCGCCAGCACCTGCTGAAAGATCCCCAGCGCCTGCCCAGGCTCTCCTGCCCGCAGCGCCGCCAGACCCTGATCGACGGTGGCGGTCCCCGTCACCTGGCTGGAAGCACTCGAAAGACACACGAAGAGGGCAGCGGCTGCAATCAGAAATCGCATGGGAGTGACCCCACCACTCTACCCCACCCGCACCCCGGCCCAGAAGACGAACCACCCCACATCGGGGTATGCTGGTGCGAACACTTTTCCTCAGCAAGGAGTACGACCGTGGTTGTTGTCGTGGTAGCGGGATTTGCCGTTGTCTTTCTCATCACCATCATCTGGGCCACCAGCCAGAAGGCCGGCGAGCATCACGAAAGCTAAAAACGGCGCCGCAAGCCAGGACTTTTTGGCGGCGTCTGGCCTATTATTTTTCATAGGCTCCAACGGGATTCGATAGGTCCCGGCGACGGCCTCCTCCCCAAACCGGACGAGTGAGCCGCGCGCCTTCCCCTATCTGCCTGAAGGTACTTGCTTTAGCAGCGGTCGAGGAAAATCCTGGAATTCGGAGGGTCATGGCAGTCGGCTTGCACCATGACCAGCTGAACGCCGTTTCTCGCCTCCGACTATAACCAGCATCTCGTCAAAACATCCGGAGGTGGCTTTAACCGAAGCTCCTTCACCCCGTGTTTTATGGAAAGGTCTTTCCAAACCCGCATTACGGCCGTCCTGCTGGCGCTCTTTACCTGTGCCGCGGTCGTCTTTGCCGGTTTCAACCTGGCCCAGGAGAGCCGGTACCAGAAGCCCATCGACGGCGTCTGGTGGGTGGAAGCTCAGGGTGGCTTGCGCGCCGCCCGCGTTCCCGCCAACACGCCGGGCGAACGCGCCGGCGTCAAGCCGGGCGACCTCCTCGTTGCCGCGAATGGCCAGCCCGTCCCCCGCTGGGCAGCCCTGGTCGAGCAGATCTGGCGCACCCGCGCCTATAACGTCATCCACTACACGCTGGTCCGCGACGGCGTCCGCATCGTCGACGTGCCCGTAGCCCTCGAGGCGCAGGACAACAGCCTCCACCAGGGATTCCGCCTCATCGCCCTGGCCTATCTGGGCATCGGTCTCTACGTCCTCCTGCGACGCTGGACCGCCCCGCACTCCACCCATTTCTACATCTTCTGCCTTGTTTCTTTCGTTCTGTACTCGTTCTGGGACACCGGAAAGCAGAACACCTTCGACGAGATTGTCTACTGGTCGAAGATCGGCGCCAACGCCCTGCAACCCGCCCTGTTCCTGCACTTCGCCCTGGCCTTTGCGCCGGAGCGCAGCGAGGGCCGCCGCTGGCTTTCCTCGTTGCTCTATGTCCCCGCCGTCTTCCTGATCGCGTTACAGCTCATCTCGATCGAGTACTTCTCCGCGACCGAGCAGCTGCGCCACTTCCTCGATCAGCTCGCCACCGGACATCAGGCTCTCTTCTACGTCCTCGCCGCCGCGGTCTTCTACTACAAGTACCGCCGCGCCGACGCTCCTCTCGAGCGGCAGCAGCTCAAGTGGCTCACCCGTGGAACCATCATTGCGGTCGCCCCCTTCACGCTGCTCTGGGCCATCCCTTACCTGGCCAACGCCGCCGTGCCGGACCTGATCACGAAGCTGGCCAGCATCTGCCTGCTCTTTCTCCCGCTCACCTTCAGCTGGGCCATCGTGCGCTATCGCATGATGGATGTCGACCTCATCTTCAAGCGCGGCGTCACGTACACCCTGGCCACGGCCACTCTGGTCGGCGTCTACTTTGCCCTGGTCGCCGTCTCGGCTGAATTAGTCCACACGCACCTGCCCAGCGCCGGAGTCTGGGGCCTCATCGCGGCCATCATCATCGTCGCCCTGCTCTTCGATCCGCTCAAGCGCACCATTCAGGGGCAAGTCGATAAGATCTTCGACCGCCAGAGCTACGACTACCGCACCACGCTCATCGACTTCGGACGCGGCCTCAGCTCCTTCACCAACCTCGACGCGCTCCTCCACGCCATCGTCGATCGCCTGCCGCGCACCCTGCTCGTCGATCGCGTCGCCGTGTTCCTCGCAGAATCTCCCGGCAAATACCGCCTCGCCGCCGAGCACGGCCTGGCCGGCATCCCCGCGTACGACCTCGACCTCGGCTTCCTCGACTTCGACGGCCCCCATTCCGGCACGCACCTCTTCCTCGAGAACCCGCAGCGCGCCATGCACCTTTCCGACGCACAGCAGCGGACCGTCTCGATGCTCGACATGAACTACTTCCTGCCCTGCCGCATCGGCGTCCCCGGCGCGCGCGACTGGCAGGTGCAGGACCGCACCATCGCCGTCATCGGCCTCGGCCGCCGCGCTGGCGGCGAATTCCTCTCCAGCGAAGACATGGAGCTGCTCGAGTCCCTCGCCGGATACATCGGCATTGCGCTCCAGAACGCTCGCCTCTACGCCAGTCTCGAAGAGAAGATCAGCGAGTACGAGCGCCTCAAGGAGTTCAACGAGAACATCGTCGAGTCGATCAATGTCGGCATTCTCGCCGTCGACGACGAAGAGCGCATCGAGAGCTGGAATTCCCAGATGGAAGTCCTCTTCGCGATGGCCCGCCAGGAGGCGCTCCACCAGCCGCTCTCCGCCGTATTCCCGCCCGAACTCGTCGCCGAATATCAGAAGGTGAAGGACCAGCCCGGCGTCCACAACCTTTACAAGTTCCGGCTCGAGACCCGCGCCGAAGAGACGCGCATCGCCAATATCGCCATCGCCCCGCTCATCTCGCGC
>DASSKX010000719.1:0-7776 GCA_035689925.1 Acidobacteriaceae bacterium | reverse complement strand
GCGCCCTGCTCGGACTGGAAAATGGCATACTTGCCCGCTGCAACCGTGCGCTTTACCATGCCCGCGGGCACGTTGTCCGCGGAAGACACGCGAACCCCCAGCGTGTAGTTGTATTCGCCGCCGTGATCGGTGGCGAAGTCGCTGTAGACCACGACGTACCCTTCGCCGACACGGTTCGGAATCTGCTCCAGCTGTCCGTTCGTCATGGCGTTCTGCCAAAGGGCGGGAATCTGGCCCTGACCGCCCGCTTCGGCGGCATTGTTCGTGCGTACGGTCAATCCAACCACCGTGAAGCTTTCCTGGCTTTCGATCTTCGGGGCGGTGGCGCTGACGGCCGGTGCGGTTGTGGGTGTGGCGGCAGGCGCTGCTGGAGCGGACGGCTGCTGTCCGGCGATCAGCGCAAAAGCGGGGAGTACGGCGAACTTCCAGGCGGCGGTGAACATACCAGTACATGATACGAACGCACCGCAGTCCCGGTTCAGGACTTTTCCTGCACTTATAACGCTGGTGCCGCTTACATATCGCTCTGGCTGGGGTTCAACAGTTCTTCCTCTGGCTCGATATGCACCAGCACCTTGGCAACACGGTCGACCCGAGCGAGCACTTTGTCTTCCACCAGATGAGAGATGGCGTGGCCTCTTCGGACCGTGAGATCCCCGTTCACGATCACGTGCAGATCAACGTAATAGCGGAAGCCCACCTTCCGTACGAAGCACTTCTCCAGACCGACCACGCCCGGCACCGATGCCGCGGCCGCGCGCACGTTCTGCTCGATCTCGGGCGTAGGTGCGCGGTCGAGAATCTCGTCCATCGGCCCGCGAATCTGTTTCCAGGCGTTGTACAGAATGACCGGTGAAGCAAAGAGCGCCGCCCAGTCGTCCGCACGAACGTCTTTCGTCAGAAGTGCGGCAGAGATCCCGATGAAGGCGAACAGCGAGATGATCGCATCGCTCAGGTGGTGCCATGCGTCTGTCCGCACGGCCGTACTACTGATGCTGCGCGCGACCGACGACACATATCGTCCCAGCAGCAGCTTGATGCCGAACACCACGAGCAACACCCACAATGTGTACGCATGCGGTAACGGATGCGGCGTCTGGATGAGGATGATCGCCTCCACCGCAATGCCAATTGCCGCAGCACCCATGCCAATGCTCACTGTGGCAGCGGCCACTGGCTCCGCTTTGCCATGGCCGTACGGATGCTCCTTATCGGGCGGCTTGATGGCGACCCGCAGCCCCAGATAGACGATGAACGAACTCACCACATCGGAGAGCGATTCGATCCCATCGGCCACTAACGCGAATGAGTGCCCCACGACGCCCACCGCGCACTTGCAGCAGGCGAGAGCAAAGTTCGAGCCAATGCTGATCAGCGACGAGCGGAGGCCCCGCCTTACCTGCAGTTCGGTTTCAGGGGAGCCATCCATGATCGGGTACGGTACCCACCGATCTTAAATGGAGGCTCAGGGAGATTAGCCGCGTTTTGCAGACGAACCTTCCAGCTCCAGCAGCTTTTGTTTCCGCTGAATGCCCCACCTATAACCGGTGAGCTTGCCGTTGCTGCCGATGACGCGGTGACAAGGCACCACCACCGCCACCGGATTTGTAGCACAGGCACGCGCTACCGCCCGGACAGCCTTCGGCTGTCCCAGCGATTGCGCCAGCTGAGCATACGTCGTCGTTTCCCCACGCGGAATACGCCGCAGCGCCTCCCAGACCCGCATCTGAAACGCCGTCGCTCGCAGATCCAGCGGCAGATCGAGCGCGGCCGGATGGTCCGTGAACTGCGACAGCACCTGGTTCAGCATCCCCGCCAGCCCGCCATCCGCCACAACTTCCGCAGCCGGAAACTGCTCGCGCAACTCGGCAACCAGCTCATCGTCTTTCTCGCCGAGAATGACCGAGCACAACCCCCGGTGTGTCGCAGCGATCAGCACCCGTCCCAGCGCAGAGGCCGCCGTGGCATAGCCGATTCTCACCCCCGGAGCCCCCGCGCGATACTTCCCCGGAGCCATGCCCAGCTGTGCATTTTCGTAAGCCCGCCCCGGCCCGGAGAACCCCGCTTTATAAATCGCATCCGTTACGCGGCCGCCTGCAGCCAGCTCCCGGCGAAACGACTGCGCCCGCTGCTGACGCTGATATTGCGCCGGCGTGACGCCCAGGACACGCCGAAACGCCCGCTCAATGGTGAAGGGGCTCAGCCCAGCCTGGCGTGCCAGTTGTCCAAGTGAAACGGCCTCATCGCCGCGTAGCCGCCCCGAGATCGACTCCACCAGCGCAGCATCGCTGTGTCGCTCCTGCGGACGACACCGGCGGCAGGGACGAAACCCGGCGTCGACGGCCGCACGCGGATCCGGGAAAAACCGCACGTTCTGCCGCGACGGGCGCCGGCTCGGGCACGTTGGCCGACAAAAGACCCCGGTCGTTGTCACCGCATAGACCATCTCCGCGTCGGCTGCGGGATCCCGGGCCAGCACGGCCGTCCAGGCCTGTTCGTCAGTAAGCATCTCAACTGTGTTCATCCTATCTCTCTCCTCCACGTCTCAGCATCGCTGGTTCGCCGCGGAAACACACTCCGGAACTTGCGGGCAAATTCGCTCCTCGCCCAGGCATCGAGATATAGGAGAGGAGAACATTCATGCGCCATAAAAAGCAGCACACTGGGATGCAGAGCGGGAAAGTGCGTTCGATGAGCAGCGGCCATCACTCAAGTAGCCAGGGCAAGGCTCGGCAGGAGATGAGCGGTCGGGAGTTCGGCAGTGAGTCCGAGCCGATGCAGGCAGAGATGGCCAGCGGCAATGAGGGTCTGGCGGAGACGCCCAGGTCATCGCAGCAGAGCGGCAACAAGCGCCGGATGAGAAATGCCGCCTAACGCCACCAGTCGGCGGGGAAGACAGCGTGCCAATCGGCACGCATGAGCGCAATCGCAACGATGGCGGCGGCGATCAAAAGCAGCCCCACGACCTGCTGACGCCGCAGCTTCTCGTTCACCTATTCCTCTCCGGGCGGGATGTTGTACAAAAACTTAAACCGCAACTCGAGGTATGGCCCCGAAAAGACTTTGGGCAGGGGAGGATAAGGGGATGCGCCGGTGATCCCCGCCCACGCAGCCCGGTCCAGCGAAACGTCTCCCGATGGCCCCTCGAGCCGCATGTCCGTCACGGTTCCGTCCTTGAGAATCTTGAACCGGATCATCACCTCGCCGCGCTTGTCGAGAGGCGGCCTCGCCGATTCCGGAATGATGGGGTACCAGGAGCGTTTCGTGTCGTAGATGACGCGAGAAATGTACGGCCCGAAATCGACGCCCATCGTGTCGCTCAGAACATCGACCGCTCCTTCGGCTCCGGGATGCTGCGAAGGCATATTCATGCCGCCGTCGCCGCCATATTGTCCGCCGCGCATGGCCTGCCGCATTGCCTGCTGCATCTGCTCGTTCGGATTACTCGGCCCTGACGAATAGTGAGGCTGTGGAGCCGACGGCATCTCCAGCCGCGCTTCGTTATTCTGCGGCAGGGGCTGCGCCGGAGGCGAAGGCGCACGCTGTTGCGCGACCTGCGGCTGTGGCGCAGCGGGTACCGCCGGCATTTGCGGCTGTTGTTGCTGCATCTGCTGCGGTGCCGGAGGCGCCTTTTGCTCGCCCGCCCTGCGCATCGCTTCCAGTTCTTCCAGCGTCTTGCGGTCGATGGTGGGCTTCGGTGTCTGCGCCTTGCGGTCCTGGTTGGAGATGATGCTGGATGGCTTGGTAGGCTTCTGCTTCAGCAGATCCGGTGGCAGGTCCAGAAACGTCAGGTCCTTCTGCCGCTCCTTCATGACGACCGACGGATCGACGACCCGGACGTGGTAGATGTACCTCGGTCCGTAGAACAGGTACCACGCCACCATCATGTGGATGATGAGAGCGATCCACAGCTTCTCCCGCAAGCTGGCCCAGTTCCGGCTGCCTTCCAGCTCGTCGATGATATGGAGCAGGTCAGTATGATCGAGTTCCTCATAGCGTGAGCGGCGGAAGGACGCAATGTCGGCGGTGCCGTTCCCGCTGGAAGGCTCCGGGGCCGGCATGGTCGAATTGTCAGAAGACAATGAAGAAGAGACCTGCTGATCTTCTGCCTGGTCGGCCTCTGGACTGATTGGCGTTAAGCGAGTCGGCATTCCCTGGGTGACGTCTTTGGCGCGGCTAAATGGAACGCCACGAAGCTTTGGACTATTTTCTCATCAATTAGGTGTTTCGCTGTCAGTTTGTACAATCGGAACGTGACCCAGGACATGCAACCTGTTCCCGGCCGGCGAGCTGCCGTCATCACCGTGAGTGACTCCTGCGCGCGGGGCACACGGCAGGATGTTTCCGGGCCCGCCGTTGCGGGCGAGCTCCGCACTGCCGGATTCGAAACTCCTGAGCCCGTAGTAGTTCCAGACGAACAAATCGCGATTCAGGACGCCATCAGAAGCTCTTCAGAGCAGGCGCGGCTGGTGGTCACGACGGGTGGAACGGGCATCAGCCCGCGGGACGTAACGCCTGAAGCCACCCTTGCCGTCTGCGACCGCCTGCTGGAGGGAATTCCCGAGCTGATACGGGCCGAAGGGCGACGCGAAACCCCGCTGGCGGTCCTGAGCCGTGGGATCTGCGGAACCCGCGGAACCAGCCTGATCCTGAACGTCCCTGGAAGCCCCAGGGGGGCAGTTACGTCGCTACGCGCCGCTCTTCCCGTATTGGCTCATGCGCTCGATCTGCTGGCAGGCCAGACAGAACACGGGCTCTCGGCTCAGACCGTTGCTACCCATCCAACTGAAGGAAAGGTGCCGCGCTCCTGAAAAGCCTTTTTTTCAAGTTCAACCACTTCATCCAGCATGCGCTGCTCCCCCTCGGGCCCTGGGGGGTGCTGCTGGGCTCCTTCATCGATTCTTCCTCCGTTCCCATCCCCATCGACCTTCTCATGGCGGTTTGGGCCTGGCAGGACAAGCGGCACTTCTATCTGTACGCGCTACTGGCCGCAGCGGGGTCCGCCATCGGCGGCCTGATTCCCTTCTTCCTCGGCCGCGCGGGCGGCGAGTTGTTTCTCCTCCGCCGCATCAACCGTGTCCATTTTGAGTCGCTGCGCACGCGGTTTGAGAAGCAGGAATTCCTGGCCATCCTGATTCCATCGATGCTTCCACCCCCTACCACGTGGAAGCTTTTCGTCTTCGCTGCCGGCGTGTTTGAGATGCGTACTGTCGCCTTCATGCTCGCGGTCTTCCTCGGCAGGACCGTCCGCTTCGGCGTTGAAATGGCGCTGGTCGTGAAATACGGGCCGCAGATCATCAATGTGATGGGCGACCTCGCGAAGCGTCACCTGGCACTCACGCTGTTCGTTCTCGCCGTCATCTTCGCCGCTCTCGGCTGGTATGTCTGGAAAAAGCTGCGCGGCAGCAAGGATCAGCCGGAAATCCCTTCTCCGTCCTGATCCCGAGCACATGCCTCCGATTTGAGCTACACTGCTCGACACCAGTAGTCGGCCCCAGCAGTGAACCCAAAGGAGTGAACTCATGGAAACTCCGAAGCAAATGGGAGTCACCGAGGCTCTGGCACGCATTTCCGGATACTTCAGTTCGCAGTGCAGTTGGAGCGACGCGCGCCGGGTCATCTGCCGCACTTGCCGAGCCGAAATTTGTCGAGTACGCGCCTATATCTCACTTCATGATGAGCGAATCGGAAACGAATGCTCCGGACCTGGCCGCGCGTTGCGCCTGGAGATTCCTTACTGTCCGAACTGCGAGTCTGTGCCCAACCGCTACGGCTGCATTCACCTGTCGGAGGCGGACATGAATTTGCCGGCAGTGATCGAGGCTTCCCGTCCGTTCGGCATGGTGACCGAAATCCCTACTGTCGAGCCGATCCATCAGACCGAGCCGAAGCGCGTGGCTGGCTAGGCACCTCTGGGGCAACGAAGATCTCCGGTGATTTGCTTCAGTGCGGCTGGTTCTTCCAGATCAGCGGAACGAAGTCGTCCGCCAGAAACCAACTCACGGCAAACAGGACTGCCATCAGTCCCACGCCCCAGAAGAACAGCCGCACCGGAAGCGTCTGCGTCAGCGGGAGTGGCGGCTCCGGGTCAAACTTCCGGTTGGGGAGTTCAAAGACGAGGCCGCCTGCAAAGCAGATGCTGCCTGACAGCCCCACCATCGCAATGCCCTGCAGCATGCGATCCTGCCACGGACTGCCCGGCACGAAAAATGCGTGCGCGAGAAGCCAGAGCAGCGACAGGATGCTGAGCGTCAGCGCGATGAGTTTCGCCACCGGGATCATAACCGCAAGCCAAGTCGGCCGAACCGCGCGCGGTTATCCGTGAATCCCCTTCAGCGCCGGATAAACGCGCCGGTACCCCGAATACCCCTCAGCATAACGCTGAATCAGGTTCGATTTCGGCTCGATCGTTTCGGCAACCGAAATACCGGCCGCGCAGGCTGCCTCCAGATCGCGCCAGCCCCCGGCTCCAACTCCTGCCATGAGCGCAGCGCCGAATGCCCCACCTTCCTCTGCGGTGAGCCGCTCGCATGGATAGCCATAGACGTTCGCCTGAATCTCGCGCCAGAGCGGGCCGCGCGCGCCGCCCCCGCCGAGACGAACGCCCTTCACTGGAATACCCAGTTCCGAGAAAAGTGTGAAGGTATCCTTCAGCGAATATGCCACGCCTTCCAGGACAGCACGCGTGAAGTGCGCCCGCGTGGCGGTCGCCGTGATGCCGACAAAGGCCGCTGTCGCTGTCGCATCCAGATGTGGGGTGCGCTCGCCCAGCAAGTACGGCGTCCACAGCAGGCCATCGCTCCCGGCCGGGACCTTCGCCGCCTGTGCGGTCAGCGTGTCGTACGTCTGATCCGGAGCCAGCGTCTCCTTCAGCCACCGCAGTGAGAGTCCCGCCGCCTGTGTCACGCCCATGACATGCCACCGCCCCGGCACCGCGTGGCAGAAAGTGTGCAGCCGCCCATGCGGATCGCGCGTCGGTGCCGCCGTCGCGGCAAAGACGACGCCCGAGGTTCCAATCGTCGCCGAGACGGATCCAGGCTGCAGAATACCCATCCCGACCGCACCTGCGCCCTGATCGCCGGCGCCTGCAACCACCGGCGTGCCCGCCGTCAGTCCGGTTCGCTGCGCGCCTTCCTCGCTGATCTTCGCGCAGACCTCCGGCGACTCGAACAACTCCGGCAGCCAGCTTTCCGGAATCCCCGCGACCTTTGCCACCTCTTTCGACCAGCGCCGGTGCGCCACGTCCAGCAGCAAGGTGCCGGAGGCCTCCTGCACATCCATCGCGTATTTGCCGGTCAAGCGGAAGCGCACATAGTCTTTGGGGCATAGCACGTGAGCGATCTTCCCGAAGATTTCGGGCTCGTGCTCCTTCACCCACAGCAGCTTGGTGAGCGTAAAGTTCGGCAGAGCAGGATTCGCCGTCAGCTCAATTAACTTCTCGCGTCCTGCGTCGCCTTTGCCGAATTGGGCGTGCAGCCAGTCGCCCTGCGGACCGGTTCGCGTATCGCACCAGATCAGCGAAGGCCGTAGTACCTTGCCGTCTTTGTCGAGCATCACGGCGCCGTGCATCTGCCCCGTGAGACCGACAGCATCCACCCGTAACCCCGGCTTCTCCGCCAGTACGCCCCGGATCGCCTCCTGGGCGGCCCGCCACCAATCCTCGGGATCCTGCTCCGCCCAGCCTGGATGCGGCGTGCGAAACGGCTCGTGCTCGCTGGAAGCCGACGCGACCAGCTGACCCTGCTCGTTGACGAGAACGGCACGCGTGCCGCCCGT
>DASSKX010000718.1:0-2842 GCA_035689925.1 Acidobacteriaceae bacterium | reverse complement strand
GCGGCATCGGCGTGTCCGTGTAGTTGTCGCGGCGGACGCGCCATGCAGCGGCGGGCTTGAAGAGCACCGGCGCCTGGCCGTGGGCCGCAGCCAGCTCGCGCAGCGGCTGCACGTCATCGAGCACCCAGAAGGAGCGGCCATGCGTTGCGACGACCAGATCATCGTCGTGCACCAGCAGATCGCGCATGGAGGTGTGCGGCAGGTTGTACTGGAGCGGTGTCCAGTGGTTCCCGTCGTCGAAGGAGACGAAGACACTGTGCTCGGTGGCGGCGTAGAGCAGGCCCTGCTGTACCGGATCGGCGCGGACGGCATTCACCGGGGCATCGTCCGGCAATCCAGCGCTGATCGACTGCCATGTCTTGCCACCATCGTGCGTGCGGAAGGCGTAGGGATGCACATTGTCAATGCGCATGCGGTTTACGGCAACGTACGCGGTGTCGTCGTCGAAGCGTGAGGCGTCGATCTGCGCGATCTTGCTCCAGGGCGAGAGGCCCGGGGGCGTGATGTTCGTCCAGTTCGCGCCGCCGTCGCGCGTGATCCAGACCAGGCCATCGTCGGTGCCGGCCCAGATGGTTTGCAGCGTTTTGTACGAGGCAGCCACCGCGTAGATCACGCCGCGCCGCTGCGCCTGCTGCTGGGGAGTGAGTGGAGCGAGCGAAGCCGGCTGACCGCTGTGCTCCTGGCTCAGATCGGGACTGATGCTCTCCCAGGTATGGCCGTAGTCCGTTGTTTTGAACAGATGGTTCGAGGCGTAATAGAGCGTGCGCTGATCGACGGGCGAAAAGAGGATCGGCTCGGTGCGGTCGGCACGGAATCCCGGTTTGCGCATGGGCAGCGGCGTTACGTTCTGCACTTCGCCGGTGACGCTGTCGTAGCGCGACACCTCGGTGCGACCGGCACCATAGACGATGTTCGGATGCAGCGGATCGGGCGCGGCGTAACCGTACTCGATGATGCCGGCGGGGTGCCAGTCACGGAAGGTGATCTCGCCGTCGTTGCCGCGTGTGGAGATGCAAACGGAGCCGCTCTCCTGCTGGCCCCCGCAGACCTGGTAGGGAAAGGTGTTCGTCGCCGCGACGTGGTAGATCTGCGCGGTCGGCTGGTTGTACCAGGAACTCCAGCTTTCGCCGTGATTGACGCTGATCACCGCGCCCTGGTCGCTGACCAGCAGCAGGATCTTCGGATCGCGCGGGTTGATCCAGAGGTTCTGGTAATCATCGCCGCCGGGGGCGCCGCGCAGGCTGATCCACGTCTTGCCGCCGTCTGTTGAGCGCACCGTGACGATGCTGGTGACGTAAACGGTGTCGGGATCCTGCGGATCGGCGACCGGGACGGAGAGGTCGCCGCCGCCAATCTTCATCGCCGGGCGTGGATCGTCGGTGATCTTCTTCCAGGTGGCGCCCGCGTCGTCGGAGCGATAGACGCCGAGGCCCTTGCCTGAAGCGTAGCCGCCCTCGGTTTTCGTGGAAAGCACGGCATACAGGCGAGTGGTGCGCGCGGGTGAGACCGTCACGTTGATCTGCACCAGATCGTCGGGCAGACCGTTCTTCAGCTGCTTCCAGGTGTTGCCGCCGTCGGTGGATTTGAAGAGGCCGCCGTTCGTGCCCGAGTACTGATTGCCGTCCTCCCAGGGGCCGAGCGTGTCTTCCCACAGCGAGGCGTAGACGATGCGCGGATTCTTCGGGTCGATCACGACGTCGGAGCCACCGGTGCGGTCGTCTTTGTAGAGGACCTTCTTCCAGGTCTTGCCCCCGTCGTCGCTGCGGAAGATGCCTCGCTCCGGGTTCGGTCCGTAGGGATGGCCGAGCACGGCTGCGAAAACGTGATTCGGATTGGTGGGGTCGACGGCCAGCGCGGGAATCTGCTGGCCCTCGCGCAGGCCCAGATGCGTCCAGGTCTTGCCCGCGTCATCGCTGCGGTAGATACCGTCGCCGACCGAAAGGTCGGGCCGGTGCAGGCCTTCGCCGCTCGCGACGTAGAGGATGTTGTCATTGGAAGGAGCGACCGCGATCGCGCCGATCGACTGGGTGTCCTCGTGATCGAAGATCGGAGACCATGTGCGGCCGTAGTCGATCGACTTCCAGACGCCGCCGTCGACCTGGCCGATGTAGAAGACGTTTGGCTGATCGGCGACGCCGCAGGCTGCGCGCGTGCGGCCTCCGCGGAAGGGCCCGATCATGCGCCAGTGCATCTCCGGCATCTTCTGCGTTTGCGCGCTGAGAGGGGGAGCAGGCATCAGCGAGAGAGTGAGAGCGACGGCAGCGAGGCAACAGGAGGAAGCAAAGCGGCTTGCCATGATCCGGGGAATATCCTTTCAGGCCCGTGCGCACAGGTTCGGGCAACACGCGCCATTGTAATGGCGTGCGCAGACTCTCGTGGCGCGGCGCCTTTGCTCAGAACTCGATTTGCGCGGAGAACTGCAGTTCGCGCGCGGGCAGTTGATTCGTCACTCCGGCCAGTGGCGCTCCGAATCCGCGGCCCGGCGCCGGACCGTTGCCCCAGGTTCCGCTGAAGCCGACTACATTGCGGTGGTTGAGCGCATTGAACGCCTCGGCGCGCAGATTGGCCCAAACGTGGTCGCCGCGAAAGCGGATGCGCTTCGCGACGAATGGGTCAAGTTCGTAAATCGGCGTACCGCGTCCGGTGTTCCGGCGAACGACCAGGCCGTTGATCACGGGGCGATCCGTGGTCGCGCCGGTATCGCCGCTGTTGTTGACGCCGGTCACGATGTTGTACGGCAGACCTCCGGCGAGGGTCGCAATGCCGCCGAGCCGGATGCCCCAGCGCGCCGCGATAATCCCGCTCAGCACCAACCGGTTGCGCTGGTCGTAGATGGCGTTCC
>DASSKX010000717.1:0-5051 GCA_035689925.1 Acidobacteriaceae bacterium | reverse complement strand
ACCAACAATGGCGGCGAACTTTACTACGACTCGTTCGCAGACGATGTTTATGCTCAGAACTTCGTCTACGACGCCTGGGTTTATGTGAACAGCTCCGTCAACTCGATTGCCAACATCGAGATGGACCTGAACCAGGTGATGCCAAACGGCCAGACGGTTATCTACGGATTCCAGTGCGACGGCTGGAACAACACCTGGGACGTGACGAAGAATGCGGGTTCGGCGACCTATCCGAAAGACACGTGGGTTCGTTCGAACGCTGGCTGCAATCCCCGGAGCTGGGCGCAGTACAAATGGCACCATGTGCAGGTCAGCTACTCCCGCGACACCTGGGGCAACGTGACCTACCACTCCGTGTGGCTCGACGGCAACCAGCAGCCGATCAACATCACGGTGTACTCGGCCTTCGCCCTCGGCTGGGCCCCGACCCTGCTGACTAACTTCCAGGTCGATGGCCTGGGCTCCGGTTCGGCCACGGTTTGGGTGGATAAGCTGACCGTCTACCGCTGGTAGTCAGAACAAAAGAACGACAAGCCAACCGCCCTGGTCCTTCCCGGCGCAATCCGGGCCTGGACCCGGGCGGTTGCCTTGATGGAGGGACATGCACACGGCGACGCTGTCCGCGCCATTGACCTTGCCTTAAGGTTTGCTGCGGTCGGCCTTAGCCGTCCTGGTTTCGCGAAATTACTCGCCGTCCCGCATCTTCTGCTTCACGGATTTAGCAAGCTTCTCGATTTCGGCTGCGGTATTGACCACATTGAGCGAGAGCTGATCCCGGCTGCTTTTGTCGACGGCATCCTTGAGCTGCTTTGCCAGATCGAGGAGATGATTGGTATCTTCCACAATCTGTTTCTGGCGAAGGGCTTCGCGCTGCTTCGCCATGGCGTGCAGCATGTGCGCCTGGTTCGGGTCAGCCGGACCGTTGTTGAACACCGGCGGCGCGCTGCTGTCGTTAGAGATCGTGCCGCCTTCATGGAAGACACGCCATCCCTGGTTCGAATTCGTGCCCGAGGACTGCTGCGCGAGCGATACCGGGGCAAAGATCGCAACGAGGAAAGAGGAAATGAGGAGGGGGCGAACGATCCGGAGAGTCCTGGTCATAACAGTCTCCTGCGCAGGCCGGTTTCGCTACCGGGGCCGGTCCGTTGGCCGCTATTATAAGCCGCTTCCACCAGGGTTTTGTCACGCGATCCCCGGTATTCTTTGAGCCATGAATGTTGCAGTGCTTCTTCTGGCCGCGCGGGATTTCTTCCGGAGCCTGGGCGACAAGTACCTCGCCCGCCTGCAGGATTTTTTGCAGGATCTGCCTCGCCTGATCTCGATCGCGCTGATGTTCTGGGTCTTAATGGCCCTGCTCAAGCTGGTGACCGGACGCATACTCCACATTGCCGAGCGCCAGTCGAGTTCGCCCGCCCATCTTGCGCAGGTCAGGACCCTCACCTCGGTGATTCGGGCTACTGGAATCGGCGTGATCGTCGTCCTGGCTGCCCTGGAAATCCTTCCGATCTTCGGATTCAATCTCGGCCCGCTGCTCACCAGCGCCGGTGTCGCAGGCGTGGCCATCGGCCTCGCCGCGCAGAACATCGTGAAAGACTGCTTCAACGGCTTTTTGATTCTCGTCGAGGACCAGTACAACGTCGGCGATCTGGTGACCATCGCCGGGCTCACCGGAACGGTCGAGGCCATGACACTCCGCCGCACCCAGGTCCGTGGCAGCGACGGCACGCTCTACATCGTGCCCAACTCGCAGATCACAACCGTCGCCAACCAGACCCGTGACTTCACCGTCGCGACCATCAACGTCTCGGTCGATTTCTCCGCCAATCCGGATGATGTGATGAAGTTGCTGCGCGAAGTAGCCATGAGCGTGCGCGACGATCCGAAGTATAGCGGCGTCTTCCTGGCCGATCCGGTGCTGCTCGGTGTGGATTCGATCAAAGGATCCCAGGTGGTTTATCCGGTGCAGATCAGGACCAAAGCGAATCAGCACTGGGCAGCGCAGCGGGAAACCCAGCGCAGGATCAGGCTCGCGCTCGAAGAGCATGGAATGCTCCCCGGCGATCCGATGCGGGTCTACCACCACAACGGCTCCCGGGCTGTTCCGGGACTGGAGGAACCCGCCCAGGCCAGGGCAGATCCCACGGCGGCGAAATCCACAGAAACGAATCCGTTTTCGGGCGAAACGAGCTAAGCCAGACTCTCCCGCAGAGACTTAGGGCTGAGGAATTTCGGCAAAGGTGAGATTTTCCGCGCTGCTGCCGTTCTTTTCGCGCCATTGATCGAAGAGGCGCCCATAGCTGAGCGTGCTGAATTGCGAGGCATCAACGCCGAGCTTCCGGCCGGTCTCGTCAATCCAGTCCTCGGGGCCTTCCAGCTCGGCGTAGACGCCGATGGGTGTCTCGTCGACGACGCAATGCCCGGTAGCATCGGAGTACTCGGTGCGCCACTTCTCGTAAATGAAGGCCGGGGCATAGCCCAACTGGGTGAAGATGTGGCCGATAGCCTCGCCGTCCTTAACCGCAGTCTCGGTTTCGTCCCGATGTTTGTGGCGGGCGGCGGGATCATGGTTGTTCGGCAGGCACTTGTGCGTAACCTTCCACTGGCCGCCGTAGTTCCTGACGCGCAGGATCGATTGTTGCGAGCGCAGGCGGCGGTCGGGTGTGTCGTAGAGCACGTTGCGCTCGAAGGTGCGCGGGGTCTCCTCGTGGAAGCCGTTTTGGACAAGCCGTCGCGCAAGGTCGGCGGCGTCGGCGACGGGGAACTTCACTTCGATTTCCACCATACTCATACAATTCGAGTATGCATCCACGGGAGGACGACGCACCAGGCGCACAGCCCGCCATCAAGACACTCAGGCTTGTGGCGGATCCCAACGATCCGGAGAGCCGCGGGTCCCGCGATTCGATTGCCCGGGCCGCCGAGATTCTGCGCGCCGGGGGAATCGTCGCGTTCCCGACGGAGACGGTGTACGGGTTGGGCGCCAACGCGCTGGACGCGGCTGCCGTCGCAAAGATCTTCGAGGCGAAGCAGCGTCCCAACTGGGATCCGCTGATCGTCCATGTAGCGGATGCAGCAACGGTCACTCATCTAACGGACCACGTACCCGACAATGCGCGTCGCCTCATGGATGTGTTCTGGCCGGGGCCGCTGACGCTGCTGCTTCCGAAGCACGCGCGGGTTCCGGAGATCGTCACGGCGGGGCTGCCGCGGGTCGGAGTACGCATGCCGGCGCATCCGGTGGCACATGCATTGCTGCTGGCCGCGGGCGTTCCACTCGCCGCGCCGAGCGCCAACCTGTTTGGACGCACCAGCCCCACGCGCGCCGATCACGTGGCCGAGGACCTCGACGGGCGCATTGACGCCATCCTCGACGGAGGCGAAACCACGCACGGTGTCGAGTCGACCGTGGTCGCCGTCAGCGACGATGGCTGCGTGGTTTATCGGCCCGGAGTGATTACCCTCGAGCAGATCCGCGCCGTCTGCGTCGGCGACGTGAGTCTCCAGACAGCCGGCGCTCCCGGTGAGGAGCCGGCCGAATCGCCGGGGCTGTCCTTGCGGCACTACGCACCGCGCGCTCGGCTGGTGCTCGTCGAAGGAGAAGGCGAAGCGCAGAAAAAAGCCTTCGGCGAAGCTGCCCGGGTCTCCGAGGAGCAGGGAGAGGCGGTTGGTCTGATGCTGCCTGACGCGTTCCAGACCGCGGTCATCGGAAGAGCAGCGCGCGTGTATCGCTGGGGAAAGTGGACGGATCAGGAAGAACTGGCGCAACGGCTCTTTGCGGGGCTGCGCTGGCTCGACGCTGACGGTGCCACCGTCGTTGTATGCCCGTTGCCGTCAGGTCCCGGCCTTGCCGTGGCCATCCGGGACCGGCTGGTCAAGGCCGCGAAACAATAAATCCCAGCCGGTGACCGGCTGGGACTCTAAATATTCGTCTATCTGCCACATGCAGCCAAAACCTCCAGCGGTTATTGCTGGTTTTCGCCCGCCTTGTACAGATACTTGATGCTCGACTTGTAAATCAAAGCGCGGGTCGCCGTTTCTGCTGGTCGCGGTCCAGCAGAGCGGATCGCCGTGCAGCGAATCTTGATCGCGTTTCGGTCATACCACTCAATCACGCCTTCGATGCGCTCGCCGTCTTCCAGCACAAACACCATCGGCGTCTGGGACTGCATCTGCTTCTGGAAGTAAAAGGCCTCGGCGTGTGAGACCTCCTGGCTGGCCTGTGCGGGCTGTGCGCCGGAGTGCCACTGCAGAAACGGCTCCTCGCGGCGGGCGAAACGTCTCTGGCTGAGAGGCCGGTTCGGCAACTTCGGGCGGATGAGTTTCCGCGGGCCGATGACGTCAAGTTCGCGCGGCTCAGGAGGCGGAGCTGCGGGCTTTGCGGGAGCCGGAGCAGGCGCGGCTACCGGTTTGGCGACAACGGGACCGAGGGCGGCAGAAGCTCTTTCGAGCGAATTCTTTGGGGCGCGCAGCGTACGCACCGCAGAGGGTAATTGAGACACGGGAGCCTTCCTTTTCGGACAAAGCTGCCTATCTGATGCGGGAAAATGCCGCCGCGTCGCTCGGCAGGGGAGTACTTCAGGAAACGATAAACGTATCGTAGCCTGGTGCATTGTGGGAGTCCAATCACACGAACCGCGGCTGCCAAATAGCGCAACATGACGCTTCGCTCAGACGCCGGTGAGCTGGGCGGCAAAGCTGTCGAGCGCAAGTGAGCGGAGCAGGTTCCGCCGCATGCCGGATTCGACCTGGCGTAAACCCCGGGCAGCGTTTTCGATCCACTCAACGGAGACTTGCGAACCCATTTGCGCTAGCTCCCGCTGGAGATCGATGTTGCGGACGAACTGCGGAGTTCCCGCCTGGAGCAGCAGCAGGTCTTCGAGCAGGGAAGCGGCGGCGCGGAGCAGGCCTTCCGTCTTTTCTGCGCCCTCAGCTCCGGCGCGGTAGCTTTCCGTCGCGCGGAAGAGCGCCGAGTAATCGGGCTCCTGCACGGCCGTGCGCAGCAGCAGGAGAGCGTCGGCCCGGCTGGCAATCCAGGCCGGCAGGTCAAAGCC
>DASSKX010000716.1:0-6861 GCA_035689925.1 Acidobacteriaceae bacterium | reverse complement strand
GTGCAGGTCGAGCCGCAGTCGGCGGCGGGGGAGCCGTCTGGCGGGAAGACGTCAATGAGCTTCACGACCCAATCGCTATCTGTGCCGGACGTGGAGGCGATGAGATCCGCGACGACGTTGCCGGTGACAGTGATGTCCTGGTCGAGCGGAGCCGTGGAGAACGTGGCGACGTCCGGGCGGCCGTCGACGAAGCGCTGATCCTGCACGAGCCAGGTGAACCAGTGCGATCCGGGCGCGTATGTGGCCTGGATGGGGCGTTCGCGGTAGGGAATGGTGTTTGCCGGATCGGATGTGTAGGCTTTGTACGCATTGGCATCGGCGGGCTTGCTGAAGGACAGCGTGCCGTCCGGCGCGAGATACAGGTCGTGCTCCGCGGTGTTCTTCGGCGGCCACTGATGGTAGTACATCCAGCGGTCGGTGCCGGTCTGGAAGGTGGCTGTATTGGTCAGCGAGAAGCCGGGCTGGTCTTTCAGGTAGTAGGCAAAGAAGGGCGCTTCGATGTGCTGGCGGTATTCATCTCCGGTGGACTGCTCGAAGTTCATGGGCCCGAGATGCCGCTGCGTCAAGGACCAGCTGCCGTGGCGCCAGGGGCCGAGCACAAGGAAAACGCGGTGCTTCGGATCGGAGGGCTGGTTGTGCGGCTCAAGCGCGGCGTACTCGGCCTGCGGTCCCCAGAGGTCCTCCTGATCCCACCAGCCGCCGACCTCGAGCGTGGGGACGGCAACGGAGATGAGGTGGTACTCGACGGCGCGTGAATGCCAGAACTCGTCGTAGGCCGGGTGCTCGAGGAATGCCTTCCACGTGGGCAGGTCGGTAGTGCCGGACTTTTTGGCGGCCGCGGCGAACGATCCAGCGTTGAGGAAGTAGGTGTACGCGTCTTCGTCGAGTTTGTTGATGGTGTTTTCCTTCGTCGCTTCCACGCCGATCGCGTAATCGTAGCCGTAGGTCTGGCGGAAGGCGCCATTGTGGAAGAAGTCGTCGCCGAGCCAGACGTCGGTCATGGGTGCCTGCGGCGAGATGGCGCAGATGGCGGGGTGCGGATCGATCCCTGCTTCGGCGGCGAGGAATCCTGGATAGGAAACGCCGATAACGCCGACGCGGCCGTTGTTGTGGTGGACATGCGTGAGCAGCCAGGCGACGGTGTCGTAGGTGTCGGTGCTTTCGTCGACTGCGTGCGGGTCATGATGGTCGGCGAGGGGACGCATCATGACGAAAGTGCCCTCGGATTTGTAACGGCCGCGGATATCTTCCATGGCGAAGATGTAGCCGCTCTGGGCGAGTTCGGTGTAGCCCTCGTTGATCCTGTCGGAGGTATCGCCGTCAACGCCGTAGGGCGTGCGCTGCATGAGGAAGGGCAAGCTGTCTTTGGTATCGGTCGGGCGCAGAATGACGGCATGCAGACGGACGCCATCGCGCATGGGGATCATGACTTCCTCACGCGAGTACGGGCGGAAGTGGTTCGGCTCGGGCTGGGCGGAAATTTTGTCGTAGGTGTTGTCGCCGATGCGGAGAGCGCTGACTGTGCCGCTGGCTCCGGCGACGAAGTCCAGGTGCATCTGGCCGTTGTTCGCAGTAAAGGAAGTCGCGGATGCGGCGGTGAGGTCCGTGCGGGCGGCGCGCGGGCCCTCGAAGTAGAGATGATCGCCCTCGCGAAAGATGGAGATGGTGAGGTCGGGCTCAAGCTCGCCGCGATATTCGCCTGTGTAGCTCTGGAGAGTGGCGGTTGGAACCTGCACGGGTGGGTTTTGCTGGGCGAGTGCGGGAGAGGCGGCCAGCGCGATCGTGAATGCGAGGGCGGGGCGGAACATGGGAATCCATAGTACGTTGTGCTTTCGCGTTTTGCAGCTAGCGGAGAGAATAGGGGCGGGAGGGAACGGGCCGGGTGAGACTGAGGGGATCGATTTGGCTGGCGTTCGGATGCATGCTGGCGATTGCGAGCGGCAGGGGACAGGCGACGCCGAGTCATCAACAAGCCGGTGAGCAGAGCGGAATGGCGAGCGGCGGGGCGCATCAGGCCGTGTTCGACGCGCAGCATCGCGTCATTACCGCAGGCGGATTCGTGAAGAGCGGGCCCATCGTGTTCGAGGATGCAGCGAAGGCGGCGGGGTTGACCAGCTTTCGTCATATGTCGGGCACGCCCGATAAGCCGTACATCGTCGAAGAGAAGGGGCCTGGCGTTTGCCTGATCGACTACGACAACGACGGCTGGCTGGACATTTACTTTGTCAACGGATCGACCCTGGATGCGCTGAACGGAAAGGCCGCCGCTCCGCATGCTGCGCTCTTTCACAACAATCACGACGGGACCTTCACAGACGTGACGGAGAAGGCGGGCGTCGCGAATGAACGCTGGGGCTACGGCTGTGCCGTCGCCGATTACGACAATGACGGCTATCCCGACCTCTACGTGACGAACTACGGGCAAAACCGGCTCTACCGGAATAACCACGACGGGACGTTCACGGACGTGGCGGAGAAAGCCGGGGTGCAACTAGGAACATGGTCGACCGGCGCGACGTTTGGGGATTACGACGGCGATGGACGCCTGGATTTGTTTGTCGCGGGCTATATCCATTTCGACTTTGTGCATCCGCCGGTCTCAGGATCGCGCACGGTGAACTACGCGAGTTGCGCGTTTCGCGGCGTCTCCGTGATGTGCGGCCCGCGCGGCCTGCCGGGCGAGCGCGACCACCTGTTCCACGCCAATGCCGACGGAACATTCACGGATGTGAGCGAGAAACTCGGTGTGGACGACAAGGCGGGTTACTACGGCCTGGGGACGCTCTTCGTCGATGTGAACAATGACGGCAAGCCGGATCTGATCGTGGCGAATGATTCGACGCCGAATTACCTGTACATCAACAAGGGCGACGGCACATTTGAGGACGACAGTTATCTGAGCGGTCTGGCCCTGAACGCAGACGGGCGCGAGGCAGCGAATATGGGGCTGGCGGCGGGCGACTACGAGAACAACGGGCACGAAGACATCGCCAGCACCACCTTCTCTGACGATTACGTGATCCTGTTCAACAACGATGGCAAGGGGAATTTCACAGATGTGAGCTACCAGGCCGGGATCGCCGGGCCGACAATCCCCTTTGTGTCGTTTGCCGACGGGTTTCTCGATTACGACAACGATGGCTGGAAGGACCTGTTCATCGACAACGGGCATGTCTACCCGGTGGTTGATAAGCATCCGGAGTGGGGCTCGAGCTATGCACAGCGTCCGCTGCTGTTTCACAACGAGAAGGGCGGGAAGTTCTCGCTGGTTCCGGCGGTCGAGGGAACAGGGCTGGCCGTCGTGGTGGTCGGGCGCGGAGCGGCGTTCGGGGATCTCTTCAACAATGGCAAGATCGACGTCGTGATGAACAACATGGATGGCGTTCCGGTGCTGCTGAAGAACGTCAATGCCGATCATCATCACTGGGTCGAGATGAAGCTGGTCGGCGGGCCGAAGAGTCCGCGGGATGCGGTGGGGGCGACCGTCTATGTGACGGCCGGCGGCATCCGCGAGCGCGATGATGTGCTGAGCGGGGGGAGTTATCTGTCGTCCAATGATCCCCGGGTACACTTCGGGCTGGGGGATGCGGCGAAGATTGACGCGGTGGAGATCCACTGGCCTGACGGCGTCGTGGAGAAGATTGAGCCGCCGGCGGTGGACGGCATCTACACCGTAAAGGAAGGTGCAGGCCGGGTGGAGGCTCTCGCAGCCAAATAGACACCGTTGGCCGGTTTCCCACCGGACGCGGTATAACAGGTGGACCGATGAACATCAGGGAAGTAGCGCGGCTGGCAAAGGTATCCACGGCAACGGTGTCGCGGACGATCAACGGATCGGACAAGGTGACGCCGAAGACGAAGGAGCGTGTGCAGCGCGCGATCGAGGAGCTGAAGTTCTATCCGAACACCTGGGCGCGGGCGCTGGGATCGGGGCGCAGCAGCCTTTATGGGCTGATCATCTCCGACATTACAAACCCGTTCTTTCCGGAGCTGGTGAAAAGCTTCGAGGACGTTGCCGTGCAGCACGGCCAGGAAGTGCTGGTGGCCAACACCAATTACGACCCCGCTCGCATGGAAGTATGCGTGAGCCGCATGCTGCAGCGCAAAGTGGACGGCGTGGCCATCATGACGTCGGAGATGGATGAGCGGCTCATCACGGAATTCGAGAGCCGCGGGATCCCGCTGGTCTTCCTTGACACCGGCAATGTGCGTGAGATGGCCAGCAATATCGTCGTCGATTACGCGGCGGGCGTCCGTGCGGCGATGGAGCATCTGCTGGAGCTGGGACATACGGAGATTGCTTTCATTGCCGGCCCGGCGACGCTGCAGTCGGCGCGCGTCCGGCGCAACGCGTTTGTGACCGCCATGGAAGAAAAGGGGCTGGATGCAAGCGTGGTGGAGCAGGGCAACCATCAGGTGGATGGCGGCCACGACGCGATGGAGCGGCTGCTGGCGCGGAAGCGCAGACCGACGGCGGTGCTGGCCTCGAATGACATGACGGCGATCGGCGCGCTGGGGACGCTCCACGAGGCGGGAGTGCGCGTGCCGGAGGAGCTGTCGATCGCAGGATTCGACGATATCGCGCTCAGCGCGTTCACGCAGCCCGCGCTCACCACAGTGAAGCTGTCGCGCGAGGAAATTGCGCGGCTCGCTTTCCGGGCGCTGTTCAATATTCGCCAGGAAGGCGGGTTGGGCAGCGAATTCACCGTAAAACCGACGCTGGTGGTGCGTGATTCTACCGGTTCCATCCAGGCCCGCAGCCGCCGGGGTGCGCGGTCCGAAGTATCGCTCGCCGGGCGCTGATTGAGGGGCCTTGCCGGACCAGAGTAGCTGCTGCGCATCTAACCCTGAGTGGGCGGGCCAACCTCCGTAACTGAGACCAGGCGCGACCCCGGCAAGGGCCGGGTTTCCCTGTTGCGCTCCTTTGGGCTGGGCGTCATCACGGGCGCGGCCGACGACGACTGCTCCGCTGTGGGCACCTACGCGCAGGCGGGCGCGGCATTCGGATATTCGCTGCTCTGGACCGCGCCGCTTCTTCTGCCGATGATGGTGACGGTCGTCTACCTGTCCTCGAAGTTGGGACAGGTGACCGGGCAGGGGCTGTTCTCCGCGATCCGGTGCAACTACTCGAAGCGCTTTCTCTATCTGGTTTTGGCCGGGGTCCTGATCGGCAACACCATCGAGGCGGGGGCGGATATCGGCGGCATCGCCGAAGCACTGCGCACCGTGGTTCCTGTTTCGCGGGTATTCCTGGTGATTGCGGTCGGCGTCCTCTCCCTGGTGCTGCAGGTCTGGGGATCGTACCGGCTGATCTCGAATGTCTTCCGTTTCCTGTCACTCGCGCTGCTGGCGTATGTTGCCTCGATGTTCTTTGCCCGGCCGAGCCTGCACGCCGTTGCGGCGGGCTTTCTGCATCCCGGGCTGAAGTTCGACCATAACGTGCTGGCGATTCTGGTGGCGATGATCGGCACGTCTCTGTCGGCTTATCTGTTCACGTGGCAGTCGAATCAGGAGGTCGAGGAGAAAATCGCAGAGGGCAAGGTGAAGTTGCGGCAGCGGCGGGGCACGTCGGAACAGCGGCTGCAGAAGACGCTCCTCGATGTTCTGTTCGGCATGTTGTTTTCGGCGCTGGTGATGTACGCGATCATCATCGCTACCGGCGCGACGCTCTTCCAGACGGGTCAGCACAACATTCAGTCGGCGGCCGACGCGGCGAAGGCGCTGACGCCGCTCGCGGGACATGCAGCGGGGCTGCTGTTCACGGCCGGCATAGTCGGCGTTGGATTCCTCGCGATTCCGGTGATGACGACGGGGGCCGCTTACGACCTGTGCCAGAGCCTGGACTGGAAGAACGGCCTGGATCTGCGCCTGCGCGAGGGCAAGGGTTTTTATGGCAGCATCGCCCTTGTCATGGCGGCAGCGACAGCGATCAACTTCACCGGGATCAATCCGATGAAGGCGCTGGTGTTCGCCGGTATCGTACAGGGGTTCTCAACGCCGCCGCTGCTGCTGCTGATCCTGTTCATGACGAACAGCCCGCGCATCATGGGCGATAAGACCAATACGCGGATTATGAATCTCTTCGGCTGGGCGACGACGGCGGTGGTCTTCGCGACTTCAGGCGCGCTGATCTGGAGCTGGCTCGCTCACTGAACTTCGCCGTGCGGGCGAAGGCGGTTCAACTCGAGCGCGCAGGCGACGGCATTCTGTGCACCGAAGCGAAGGTTGTCCAGCCCCGCCCAGAGCCAAAACTTATCCGTACTTTCTGCAGCCCCGCTTTGCGGACGCACGCGGACCAGAATGTTGGGCTGGCCCGCGACGCTGAGATTCGTCGGTGGCTCAGAATCAGCCGTCATGACCTCAACATGCTCGCCGGCGATGGCGGCTTCCATCTGATCGAGCGAGACAGGGTGCTGGACGGAAACGGCCAGCGAAATGCCGTAGCCGTGGAATACGGGGGCATGCAGCAACTGCACTCCGATTTGCGGCGGGCGATTGCCGGTGAGCAGCGCGTAATGCCGGCGTATGCGCGATTCGCTGTTCATGAGCGAGACTCTGGCTAGTTCGCCGAAGACAGGTGTGGTGTTGAAGGCGACCTGGGTGTCATAGACCTGCCTCGGCAGATCCTGAAAGCTGAGCAGCTTCACCGTCTGCTGGTGCAGTTCGTCCATAGCGGCGCGGCCATACTCCGACGCAGGCTCCAGCACGGTGGCCGAGGCCGTCCCAACCGCAGAGAGCGAGCCGATGCGGTCGAGCAGCAGCGCGAGCGTGACGGCAACGGGATGCGCCGGGACCACCGCACGCGTTTCGAGGCTGGGGGCGTTCTTCGTTGCAGGTGTCGGAATTTCCTGGTTCAGCCAG
>DASSKX010000715.1:0-4701 GCA_035689925.1 Acidobacteriaceae bacterium | reverse complement strand
AACATGCTCGCGGGGGCAGGAGGCATACAGGCGGTTTTGCTGGTCATCGCCGCGGATGAAGGTATCCGCGCACAGACACGCGAGCACCTGGACATCTGCTCGCTGCTCGGAATCGAGCGTGGCATCGTCGTTCTGACAAAGGCGGATGCAGTCGATTCTGAACGGCTGGACAAAGCGCGACAGCAGGTGACCGCGTGTATTCAGGGGACGTTCCTGGGGAGCGCTCCGCTATTGGTGGTCTCAGCGAAAACGGGTCACGGCATCCCGGAATTGCGCGCTGCGGTTGCGGAGATGGCGGCTGCGCTCCCGACACGCGGCGAGGGATACGTGCCTCGGCTCCCACCAGATCGCGCGTTCGCCATGCGCGGCTTCGGCACGGTCGTGACCGGCACGCTGCAGTCTGGCTCGTTGCGCGCAGGCAGCACGCTGGAGTTGCTTCCGGAGGCCCGCACGGTGCGCGTGCGCGGGATTCAGGTACACGGAGATGCGGTGGGCGAGGTTGCTGCGCCGAGCCGCGTCGCGCTGAACGTCTCCGGCATTGAGCACGGAGAAGTGCACCGCGGCCATACGCTCGTGCCTCCGGACACGTTGGCTGCTGCGACCGTGGTGGACGCTGAAATTGTGCTCCTGCCCGATGCGCCTGCGTTGAAGCACAGGGCGAAGGTGCGGATGCATGCGTTCGCCGCGGATATCGAGGCCACGGTGCTGCTGTATGAATCGGAGCAGACATCCGACGGAACCGCGCTCGTTCGGTTGCAACTCGCAGCACCGCTGGTTCTGCTGCCGGGCGATCGCTTCGTCCTGCGCCAGCCCTCTCCGGCGGCGACGATTGGCGGCGGACGCGTGCTCGATGCATCCTGCGTGCGTGAGCTCAAAAAATCGCAGACGCTGCGCTGGCTGCAGCAGATCAGAGGCGCGAGCCCCGAGGAGCAGGTGCTGCTCCGGGTTGCGCGTCGCTCCACGGCCGGCCTTCACATCGACGATATTGTCCGCGAGACCGGACTCACCGCTGAAGCTATTCGACCCGTGCTGGCTGCATTGACCGAGCGGAAGGAGATCGTCGCCGCAAGCAATCAATTCGGCTTCCTCATCCCAGCGGAGCCGCTGGCTCAGGCGGAAGCGGCGCTGCTCCGCCTGGTCAGTGAATCGAAAACCGGATCGGTTGCGCGTGCAGAGCTGCGCACACGGGCGCGCCTCAGTGAGGCAGCATTCGAACTGGCAGTGCGGCGGCTGCTCGAACGCAAAGCGCTGACCGGCCAGGAAGCGCTCTCCCTGCCCGGCCGAGGGGGGCCGGAGGCCGCGCAGCAAAGCAGGCTGGACGCCGTGGAGCGCGAGTATGCGCGTGCCGGAACCGCCCCACCGCTGGTGCGTGAGGTCGCGGAGCGGCTACGCCTGAGCGAATCGCAGATGCGTGAATGCGTGACCTTGCTGGTGCGCGGCGGACGGCTGTTACGGCTCGGCTCCGACGATTTGTTCATCCATTGCGAAGCGCTGGCGCAGCTGAGAGCGAACCTGAAGGCGCATCGGGGCGAGTCATTCGACGTGGCGCGCTTCAAGAGCTTCACCGGGCTCACGCGCAAACACGCCATTCCGCTGCTGGAACTGCTCGACCGCACCGGAGCCACGCGGAATCAGGCAGGTACGCGCATCGTACTGTGAGCATGACAAGCCGGTTTGCAACGATCTGATGGTCAGCAGGCATCTTTCGAGCAGAGGCATCCCTCGCGAGGACGGGCACCCCTATGCTCAAAGACCTGCTGATGCGCTGGCCGGTAGTCCAGCAAATTCGTAACGGCTCCAACGGCAACGGCGAAGAGTCGTGGAGCGAGCGAACCCGCGCGCTGCAGCCGAAGACCGCCGGCGCTGAAGTCACGCGCTCCATTTGCCCCTATTGCGGCGTCGGCTGCGGGCAGCTGATCTATCACCGCGACGGGAAGCTGGTCTCGATCGAAGGCGATCCGGCCTCGCCGATCTCGCGCGGCCATTTGTGTCCGAAAGGCGCGAACACCTACCAGCTGCATACGCATCCCCAGCGGCTGCAGAAGGTGAAATACCGCCGGCCTTACGGCAAGGAGTGGGAAGAGCTGGAACTCGACGAGGCGATGCGCATGATCGCCGATCGCGTGTGGGCCTCGCGTGAGCGCACCTTCGAGGAAAAGAAAGATAAGTATGCGGTCATGCACACGAAGGCTGTCGCGCATCTGGGCGGCGCTACGCTCGACAACGAAGAAAACTACCTGATCAAAAAACTCTTCTCCGGAGGTCTGGGCATGGTTTGCGTCAGCAACCAGGCCCGTATATGACACAGCTCCACGGTGCCCGGTCTGGGCACCTCGTATGGACGCGGTGGCGCGACGACGGCCCAGCAGTCGCTGGCTGATTCGGACGCGATTCTGATCATGGGCTCCTCGATGGCGGAGCAGCACCCAGTTGGCTTCCAGTGGGTGGTCGAGGCGCGCGAACACGGCTGCAAAGTCATTCACGTTGATCCGCGGTTTACGCGAACCTCGGCAATGGCGGACATCTGGGCTCCGTTGCGGCCGGGCAGCGACATCATCTTCCTTGGTGCCCTGATCCACTACGTGCTCGAGAACGAACGCTACTTCCGCGAGTACGTCGTGCGCTACACGAACGCGCCGACCATCCTGCGCAAGGATTTCAAGGACGCGGAGGATGGGGCGGGCTACTTCTCGGGCTGGGACGAAAAGAAGAAAATGTATGACCCTGAGACCTGGCTCTATCAGGGTGAGCCGGTCCAGGAGAGCCATCATCATCCCGGGCATCACCCGGCTGCGGGCGGACACGCGAAGGATCGCGGCGGCGAGGCCGGAGACACACACATCAACAAGACAGACCCGACGCTGCAGCATCCGCGCTGTGTTTTCCAGGTCCTGAAGAAGCACTTCTCGCGTTACACGCCGGAACTCGTCGAGCAGCAGTGTGGCATGCCGCAGAACGTCTTCCTGAAAATCGCCGAGACATTTACCGCAGCTTCCGGACTGGACAAAACAGGCGCTATCTGTTACGCGGTCGGCTGGACGCAGCACTCCACCGGCGTGCAGATCATTCGCTCGGCGGCAATCCTGCAATTGCTGCTCGGCAATATTGGACGTCCAGGCGGCGGCATTCTCGCTCTGCGCGGACATGCGTCGATTCAGGGTTCCACGGACATTCCGACCCTCTACGACATCCTGCCCGGCTACCTGCCCATGCCTTTCTTTGAGGACGACTCGACGAAGCTGGAGAAGTACATCAAAAAGCACAGCACGTCGGCGGGCCTGTGGTCGAAGTTCGACCACTACTTCATCAGCATGATGCGGGCCTGGTACGGCGACGCCGTGAGCGCAGATAACGAGTGGGGATTCCAATGGCTGCCGCGCGTGACCGGCGATCACTCCGAGCTGGGCTACTGGATCGATATGGCCGACGGCAAGATGGAAGGCCTCTTCGTCATGGGACAAAACCCCGCTGTGGGCGCGCCGAATGGGCGGCTGCAGCGCAAGGCGATGGCCCAGCTGAAGTGGCTGGTCGTGCGTGATCTGGTCGAGACGGAAACGGCGAGTTTCTGGAAAGATTCGCCCGAAGTACAACGCGGCGAACTGAAGCCGAAAAATATCGCGACGGAAGTGTTCCTGATGCCCGCCGCAGGACAGGCGGAGAAAAGCGGCACGTTCACAAACACGCAGCGTCTGCTGCAGTGGCACAACAAAGCCGTCGAACCGCCCGGCGACGCGAAAAGCGAGACGTGGTTCGTCTACCACCTGGGACGGTTGCTGAAAGAAAAAGCCGCGAACGATCCCAAACCGCGGAATGCTCCGCTGAACGCGCTGACCTGGGAGTATCCGATGGTGAAGCCAGGCAGCGACGAGCCCGATCCGGAAGCAGTGCTGGCGGAAATCAACGGGTTCCGCTGGCAGGACCGGAAGCTCCTGAGTAATTATGAAGAATTGAAGGCCGACGGATCGACGGCGTGCGGCTGCTGGATTTACTCCGGCGTGATGCCTGAGACGGGCAAGAACAAAGCGAACATGCGCGAGCCGAAGGATCGGCTGGGGCACGGCTGGGGGTTCGCGTGGCCGAAGGATGTCCGCATCATCTACAACCGCGCCTCGGCGCGTCCCGATGGAACGCCGTGGAGCGACGAGAAAAAGCTGGTGTGGTGGGACGCGGAGAAACGCAAGTGGACTGGCCTCGACGTCAGCGACTTCAAGGAGACGCTGCCGCCCGATCACAAAGGGCAGCCGGAGAAGGGTGGCCTGGAGGCTCTGGACGGTGACAAGCCGTTCGGCCTGCATCCGGATGGCCGCGGCTGGCTCTATGTCACCAGCGGGCTGAAGGATGGGCCGCTGCCGACCCACTTTGAGCCAATTGAATCCCCCGTTGCCAATCCGCTGTACGGACCGCAGATCAATCCCCCGGTGAAGAAGCACGAGCGCAAAGACAATCCTTATGCACATTCGCCGGCCGATCCGCGGTTCCCATTCGTCCTGACCACGTATCGCCTGACCGAGCACCACACGGCCGGCGGCATGTCACGCGGACTTGGCCATCTGGCGGAACTGCAGCCGGAATTTTTCGCGGAGATTTCTCCCGAACTGGCGCAAAAGATCGGCATCCGCAGCCTGGAGTGGGTGACGATCGTGACGCCGCGTAGTCTGGTCTCGGCGCGCGCGCTTGTGACCGCGCGCATGCGGCCACTGG
>DASSKX010000714.1:0-6887 GCA_035689925.1 Acidobacteriaceae bacterium | reverse complement strand
TGGCGGTGAGGCCAAGCACGTCGCCGGGGAGGGCGATCTTGAGGATCATGGTGCGGCCATCGCGCGAGGTGGCGGAGAGCTTGATTTGTCCACTGCAGACGACGAATATGCCGGACGCGCGCTGCCCCTCTTCGAACACGATCGATCGGCTGGGATAGGCGATCTGCATCGCGATCTCATCGAACCGCTCGATTGCATCGTCGGGCAGGTTGCAGAAGATGCGTTCGCTGCGCTCGGTGCATTGTGCGCATCGTTCGGCGACCTGGCGCGTGGTTGGACTCGTGTTTCTCGTCAATACAGGCATTCAGTTGAGCGCCTCCGGCGCAGGACGACCGATTTCCCGCGGCCTCCTGAGAGGCCGCACTTGCTGACCCGGCGGTCTCCAGGTCTCGACGGTGCACTGCCCGCCGCAGATGTCGCACAGCCAGACGACCCTCCGCAGAATAATCTGGCCTTCACCTTCAGCGGCTCCGCCAGGGAAATCAACCGCATAGATACCACCGTCTCGCAGATCGAGAGCCTGTACCCTGCATGCTGGATTGGCACACTTCACGCACGTACTTCAAAGTCGAAATCCTCATGACAGTGTCTGCCTTCAGCCGAGAACTACGGGGCTTGCCTCTTCTTTCTGCTCTGCTTTCGCCTTCTCCCGGATCGGGTTCACCCGCAGCGACAACACCGGGCATGGGGCCGATACGAGAATCTTGTACGCCGCCGGCTCCGTTCCGGGGAGCCAGCTGTGCGCTGGTGCATGCACACCCAGCACGATCAAACCTGCCTGCGTTTCTTCCGCCACCGCCAGAATCTCGTTGACGATCGAGCTCAGCGCAATGCGCGCCTGCACCTGCGTGATGCCGCGCGCCCCGGCGGGAATGAGCCGCTCCAGCTGCGCAGTCGCGACGCTGACGGTCTTGCCCGGATCGCGATTCACCGAGGCCGTAGGCGTGACCACGTGCAACAGCAGCAGACCGGCGTCGAACTGGCGGGCGAGATCAAACGACAGACTTGCGCTGGCTTCATGGAGTCCGGCCAGCGAAACGGGGTGCAGGATGCTCTCGACGGCGTTCGGCGTCTTATGCGCGCGCGGTCCTACCGTGCAAACCGGCACGTCGACGGACTCGAGCAGCTGCCGCGCAATGGACCCCAGCACGAACTTTTTCAGTCCGCGTCGCCCGTGCGTGCCGATGATCAGGCGTCCGGCGCCGGAATTGTTCACGATTTCCGCGACTACATCGGGCACAAAACCATGGCGCACCGCCGTTGTGCAGACAACTCCCTGTTCGCGCACTTCCCGCGCAGTGTTTTCAAGGATCAGCCGTGCGTCGCGGTCGAGACGGAGCGGATCGTAATACGGGATAGCCCCGGATTCCATCGGAACCGATTCGTGTGGCAGCACGGCATGCACGAGGATCAGCGAGGCATCACTGGCTTTAGCCTGAGCAATGGCGTGCGGCAGCAGATAGGCGAGGTCTGTCAAGTCCGTTGAGACGACGATCTTGCCCGGCGCGGCATAGGCCCTGGTGGCCGGATCTTGCTGGAGGGTCATGGTATTTCTCCCCGGCGTTGCGAGCGCTGGATGTCCCTAGTGTCGTGACGTGAGGCTCGGCGGGGCTGTGCGGCAGCGCACGTCGGGGTGTGATGGATATCACATCGGCGCTGCAACCGATGGACGTACCAGCATCTGAGCCGCGATTCGCCCAGCTAACCCAGCACGCGGGCGCCGAAGGAATGCAGAAGTTCGCCATTGCCCTATCAAAAAGGGATTTTGCTCGGTTTGACCCACCCGGCAGTGGTTGCTATTCTTGATTTGCGGGGTGGAGCAGTCCGGTAGCTCGTTGGGCTCATAACCCAAAGGTCGGTGGTTCAAATCCACCCCCCGCAACCAACTGAACGCGTGTCAGTTACGGCGCCTGCCTGGAATATTCCGAACCCCCAAAAGTGAGATTGGTGTCTAGCCGACAAGCAGTGTCAGCGATAGCTCTGCGCCTCCCGACCGGTTCCGCCGGGCGCCCCGTACACTGAGCGGGTGGGCTCCCTCACAATTGCACATCTGATCGCAGCCATGGGCGCGGCGTTTCTCGCCGGCGGCGTCAACTCTGTTGCCGGCGGAGGTACGCTGATCACGTTTCCAGCGCTGCTGGGGCTCGGGCTTGCGCCGATTCCGGCGAACGCGACCAGCACCGTCGCCATCTGGCCTGGATCGCTGGGCAGCATCTGGGGATTCCGCCGGGAACTGGCAGCCGTACCTCGCCGAATGCTGCTGCTCGCCATCCCCGCGGTGCTGGGCGGACTTGCGGGCGCGTGGCTGCTACGGCGAACGCCCGGGCAAATCTTCGCGCATCTCGTTCCGTTCCTGATCCTGTTTGCGACTGTGCTGTTCGCCGTCCAGGCGCCGGTGCAGCGAAGGCTCCGCGCGCGAGCAGCGAGCCATAGCTTGAATGATCCTGGCAGCCCGCCGGCGGACCTGGCGACAAATACCCGGACAGGTATGGGGATCGTCGCTGCGGGGTTGGCCCAGTTCGCCGTCGGCATCTACGGCGGATACTTCGGCGCTGGCATGAGCATCATGATGCTGACGCTGCTCGCATCCCTCGGAATGGACGACATCCTGAAGATGAATGCGATGACCAGTTTCCTGAGCCTGTGCACGAACGGCGTGGCTTCGGTGCTGTTCGCCGCCGCGCATATGGTGGTATGGAGCTATGTTCTCGTAATGATGGCAGCTGCGCTGATGGGCGGCTACGCGGCGGCAGGTGTGGCGCGCAGAATCGGGCGCGTAATCGTCCGTCGATTTGTCATCGCCGTAGGCTTTACGATCGCCGTGGTGCTCTTTGTGAAGATGTTCTGACGAGAGTTTCTTTCGCGCCTGCTGTATTCTGTCGAGAACCACACCCTATGGCTACAGTTCAGGAATATCGGTGCGAAGTGTGCGGCACGGTGACCAACCGGCCGAATCACTGGTATGTCATCCAGTGCGGCGATACGCAACTCACAGTGCTGCGGTGGAACACGGAAGCGGCAAATGCGCCGGGCGCACGCCACTACTGCGGAGAAGGCCACGCGCAGGTCTATATCAGTCGCTGGTTCGACTCTGTGTGCTCGCCGGCCAAACCGGATTTCACCGGATCGGTTTCAGCGTAAAGCTCTGCTCGGGCAGAAATGGATACCAGGCCCAGCAAAGCCGAACTTCGCCGTCATCGGCATGGGTTCGCCATGTGACTCGCGCCGGGACCGAGCTCTACTCCACCAGCACTGCCGGGTATTTCAGCGGTGAGCCGTTCGGCAGCCAGGACCAGTCCTGAGTGATGTCGAGCTTCGCCCCGGAATCGATAACAGTCGAATAGGCAACCACAAGAACATTGTCCTTTGCGTCGCCGCCGCTGTTGATGTCCATGGTAGCTCCCGGCACGTAAAAGATCCCCTGCCAGGTCGACCCGTTGCCCGAATCGTAGACGAACTGTTTGGTATCGGTGGCTACCTGGTACATCACGATGCCTGTATAGGGGCCGGCCGTCTGAGCCGAGAAATCGACGCGGCTTCCGCTGCTCCCGTAATAAGAGCCGCTCAGAAATACGATCGTCACTCCGGCAGTTCCATCCACCCTCGAGCCGCTTTTCGGGACAAAATCCCCGCTGAGGTAGTATGTACCTCCTGTCAGAGTTAACCTGCCACCGGAATCCACGGTGATGCCGCAGTAATACCCGGGGCCCAGTATGTCTGAACTTCCCTTGAAATCGCCCAGTGTCGTACAAGCGCCGGTCGGCGGCGTTGGAAAACCGCTGGTTCTGACCGGATCAGATACCAGCGGCCCCTGCGTCGGAGCGGGATCCAGAATACCTCCACCCTGGTTCCACGTTCCGGAGTAGTCGAAGAGCGTCGATTGTTCGTGCGCTCCGCCGTTTGTTATCAGATCTCCGTCATCAAATATGGCGCAGTTGGTGGCGTTAAGGTGCGCACCGTGAGCGAGCGTCAGGCTGCCCATGCCCGGCTTGCCCAGGTTATAGAAGCAGCCTGCGGGGCTGCCCATCGCCACGCCGCGCGCTGAGACATTGAACGAATTAAGCCCGAACACGCGCGCGAAGTACGCTCGCTGCGGCTTTGAAACGACTGCCTCCACATATTGGCTGTTGCCGGAATTCGGATCGTTAGCCAAAGCACAAGGGCCGTTGTTGAGCGTGAGCGTGAGCGTTGTCGGCGCAGCGAGTGAGCACACCTGAGCCTGTAGTGCACTGCCACTCAGCCCATTTTCAGCCATGGCAGCACGTGCGGCGGACTGCATCGCCTGGCAGTTAGTCGCCCCGTCGCACTCGTTGACTTCCAGCGCTCCGGCAAGAGCGGCGGCATCCGCGGCTTCCTGCAGCTTGATCTTTGTCGCTCGAACCACACCAACATCGATGGCCAGACCAAGAAAGCCACATAGTACGACAAGCGAGAGGGCGAACAGAATTAGCGTCTGCCCGGCTTCGTTGCGCAAATTGTGGTGGATTGTAGTGCTCGTGCGGCTAAACGTCCCTTGCCTGCCCTGCATCAGATCCTCGCGTTCCGGTTCAGCATCTTGCCAACTGCCGGGGCCCTGGCCGGGTAATCGAGGGGAGCGCTCACCGGGCCGAGTGCCCATGCCCCGGCGCACACGACGGCGGCGTCAGGAGCGGGTACTCGCTGCGACAAATCCAGGTTTTGTACGGCTTGGTTGGAGGATACGAGGCCGCAGTTTGCGCGGGAATACAACAAACGAAGAACGCGGCAATAACACACCGGGTTAGATTTCAGTTACCGAAAGTACGCTGCGGTAACCACCGAGGCATTGGCTGCCCTGTCCGACGGATGCGCCTCTGCCAAGACGCATCGGCGCCTCTTTCCCAGCAACTGCGTCAATCATCTGCCTACAGGATCGCGCGTCGTCTGCCCATTGATCATGCGCAGAATCCCGAGCGGGTTGCTGTCGCGTAATTCCTCCGGCAGTGCGGATTCAGGGAATCCCTGCCAGCAGACAGGTCGCGCAAAACGCAGAATGGCGCGGCTCCCCACTGACGTGAAGCGCGCATCGGAGGTCGCGGGTGACGGTCCTCCGTGGACCATCGCGTGCGAGACTTCAACCCCGGTGGGGTATCCGTTGAGAATGACGCGCCCGACCTTCCGCTCGAGGATATCGAGAAGGTCGCGGTATTCGCCGAGTTCGTCTGGGTTGCCGAGAACCGTCGCAGTCAGATGACCCTCGAGAGCCTGCGCGGCTTCGAGCATGGCTTCGCGCTGCTGATAACGGATAACAAGGGTTGCGGGTCCGAAAATTTCCCGGCTCAGGTCCGGCGCCTTCCGGAACTCGTCGAGGTCGACTTCCAGGAGAGCGGCGCCGGCGGCGCAGGTTCCGGGCTGCGGTTCAGCCACAGTGGACTGTACTCCGGGGCGCTGTGTGCGCGCTTTCAGCTCGCGTTGAAAGCTGGAAGCAATTCCCGGGGTGAGCAGGTGGAATCCGGCACTGCTGCCCGCGAGGCGACGTAGTTCGGCCAGCAACGGATCGGCGTGCTCCTGCTGCGGAACGAAAACGAGACCGGGTTTGGTGCAGAACTGTCCAGCGCCGAGCGTGAACGAGCCGTGCAGGCCGGTGGCAATCTGGGCTCCGCGATCGCGGAGAGCGCCGGGAAGAATGAAGACGGGATTGGTGCTGCTCATTTCCGTGAAGCACGGAATTGGATCAGGGCGCTGCGCGGCAAGGTCCATCAGCGCGCGGCCGCCTGCGTGGGAGCCTGTGAAGCCGGCAGCTTTGATCTCGGAATGCTGGACCAGGATTTTGCCCGCTTCGATACCGGCGTCGAAGAGCAGAGAAAAAACACCCGGTGGTAAACCGCATTCGTCAGCAGATCGCTGAATGACGCGTCCCGCGATTTCGCTGGTTCCGGGGTGCGCTGGGTGCGCTTTGACGACCACGGGATTGCCCGCGGCGAGTGCCGAGGCAGTGTCGCCGCCTGCCACCGAGAACGCGATGGGAAAATTGCTGGCTCCGAAGACCGCGACAGGGCCGAGAGGACGCAGCATGGAGCGCAGGTCGGGCCGGGGCAGAGGCTTGCGGTCGGGCAGTGCCGTATCGATTCGCGCGGCAACCCAGGACCCTTCTTCGACAACTTCGGCGAAGAGCCGCATTTGATTACTGGTGCGCTGCACCTCTCCCTGGAGCCGCGCCGGCGGCAGCGCGGTTTCGAGTTGCGCACGTGCGGTGAGATCGGCAGAGGCGGCGTCCAGGTTATCGGCAATGCGCCGCAGAAACCGGGCGCGGTCTCGAGCCGAGGTGCGGCTGTATGCGGCAAAGGCTTCGGCAGCAGCGCGAGCGGCCTGATCCACATCAGCGGCGGAGCAGGAGGTGAACTCCGGATCGAGTGGTTCGCCGGTTTGCGGGTTGATGGCGCGAAAAGTAGCGCCTTTGCTGGAACTCGGCTTACCTGCGATGAGCGAAACGCCTGTGAGTGTCACGACAACTCCTTCCTTCCATGAATACCAAAGAAGGAGCGGCTGTGGCGGAAGTGGTTAGCGGACCGGATAGAGCAGCGCGGGCTGCCGCTGGCGCTCGAACGCCTCGATCTGCGCACGCCAGCTTTCCGCGATATGCTCAGGATCTTCCCCCGCCATGATGGCGCCCAGCACGGAAGCGTTCGCGAGCAGCGCGCTCATTTTTTGTAGTTGGAACTGGTCGGAGTGGAATCGCTGCAGAGCTGCGGCTATTTCCACACCGAGTTCCGGCGCGTCGAGGATATTGCGATCCGTTACCAGAATGCGCAGCCCATGACAGAGCTGTCCTGAGTATGGATAGGGTTTGGCTGGCGTGAAGTCCATTGGATAGAAGCGGACGCCAGGCAGGTTGCGGCGGTTCAGATAGGCGGCGAGAGCACGGCCAT
>DASSKX010000713.1:0-6857 GCA_035689925.1 Acidobacteriaceae bacterium | reverse complement strand
CGGGCTGGTGATTCTGCGTTGGCTGAACGCGTGGCAGCCGATTCCCGACGTGCCCATCAACGTCGCGGTGACGCCGGACGCGTGGACCTTTGTCGTTGCCCTGGGCCTGGCTCTCGCGAGCGGCGTGCTGTTCGGCATGGTGCCGGTGCGGCAGGTGATGCGGTCCGACCCGTGGCAGGTGATTCGGACGGGGTCCGCGGCTGGCGGAGTAAGGAAGTTCACCGTGCGCGATCTGCTGCTGGTCGTGCAGATTGCGATTTGCGCGGTACTGGTCACCTCCTCGCTGGTGGCGGTGCGCGGGATGGAACGGTCGCTGCACAGTCGTTTCGGATTCGATCCGGACCATGTCACTTTGGCTGGTACGGATCTGAAGTGGGCGGGTCTGGAGGGCGACAAAATTCCGTCGATGCAGCGGAAGATGCTCGATGCGGTACAGGCGATCCCCGGCGTGACGGCGGCGGGATATATCAGCGGTCCGCCGCTCAGCATGGGCAGCGGCGACTCCTTTGTGTACACGGACAACGTTACCGATTTTCGGCCGACGAACTACACGGCCGATGCGATGAATTACAACGTCTCTCCGGGGTACTTTGCCGCGGCCGGCACGGCAATGTTGGCCGGGCGGGATATCAGCTGGCATGACGAGAAGAACGCCCCGGTCGTCGCCGTGGTCAATCGCGAGTTCGCGCGCAGGGTATTCGGCGGCGTGGATAAGGCGGTCGGAGGGCACTTTAAGTTTTGGGGCGGGAACCGGGCCGAAGTCGTCGGCGTGGTGGAGAACGGCAAGTATCGCTCCCTGACTGAAGACCAGCAGCCTGCGATGTTCTTTCCAATCCTGCAGCACAATTCGAACGGCTTCTTCCTGGTGGTGCGCTCGAGCCGTGCTCCGGACGAGATCGCCGGGGCGCTGCAGACCGCCCTGCGCGGGGTAGATCCTACGCTGCCCCTCAAGATCAGCACGTGGAATCGCGAACTGGCGACGGCGCTCTTCCCGGCGCGTGTCGCCACGATCGCGCTGGGAGTACTGGGGATGTTAGGCGCCATGCTGGCTGCGACAGGGATCTTCGGCATGGCGTCTTACGTCGTAAGCAAGCGCTTGCGGGAACTGGGGATTCGAGTGGCGCTGGGCGCCGGGCAGCCGGAGGTGCTGCGGGCCGCGCTCGGACGGGCGTTCCGGCTGCTGGCCATCGGCTCGGCGGCGGGGCTGGTGCTGGGCGTGTTGGCGACACGGGTGCTGTCGCACATTGTGTATCAGGCGACGCCCAGGGATCCTCTTGTGCTGGCCGGCGTTGTGCTGGCGATGGTCCTGCTGGGAGTGATAGCGGCGTGGATTCCGGCTCGCCGGGCGCTGGGCGTCGATCCAATGGTGCTGCTGCGCGAGGAATAGGCCGGTCCTTTGGCTAATTCTTCGGGCCAAAACAGCTAAATCTTCGGCCCCAAAACCAGCGATCCTCCGGTTTGTTGCTGGCGCATTGCGGATTTGGGCATGGGCGTGCATCTCCAGCGCGTCGCCTTTCATCTCCGGAAGAACAGACCAGCGCGCATCTGGTCCGGAGGGCAAGTCATGTGCGATTACTCCCTGATGTCGGTTGAAAACCGGCTGGCCGTCTGTGGAGACGAGCTGGTGGTGCACCGGTTTGAGATTTTCTCCAGGGGCCTGGCGTCCGCTGCGGATGTCGAAGCCCTGAAGCGCGGCGAGCCGGCTCCCGCACGCGGATTGCTGGAAAAAGTGAAACGAGCGATCTTTACCCCGGAGCCGCCGCAGTGCCGGGCGGTTTGCGTGCCCCCTGGGGCTCGATTGTTGCTGCGCGATATCCCGGAGCGCCTGCAACGGGAGCTAAAGCTGGACTCCTCGGAGCAGGAAGTGGTCTTCACGCAAATCGACAGCCCCGGATATCGGGATGCCGTCCGGTTTGCCAACGGATCCGAGGTGCTGCTGCAGCGTCTGAATCAGGGTCAGCGAGTCCAGGTGCTTTCGCTTTCGTCGGAAGAGGAAAGCGACACCGTGGGCGACGTGGAGAGTGCGGTCCTGGCGGATGCGCACGCGACTGTGACTCGCGGCTGACGATTACGCGGCCTTCGCGCGTTCGGTGTGGAGGCCCGTTTCGCCCGAGAGCTCTTCGAGGCTGATGCCTTTGGTCTCGGGCAGCAGTGCCCATGTTGCGATCAGGCCGAGCACGCTGACTACGGCCGCGGCTGCTTCTGCGCCTTGCAGGCCGTGTGCGTGCATCAGGTATGGGAAGGTGAAGACGCCGAGGAAGCCGCCAAGCTTCCCCATGGCAGCGGAGATGCCGTGTCCGGTGGAGCGCACGCGAACGGGGAAGATTTCTGACGGGTAAACAAAGGTCGTCGAGTTCGGCCCGAACTCTGTGAAGAAGAAGCTGATGCCATAGATCACCACGAAGGGCGCAACCATGTGCTCGATACCGGGGATGAGCGCCATGGCGGCGAAGCTGATCGCCATGAGGGCGAATCCGAGGTTCTGGATGACTTTGCGGCCGAGCCGATCCATGGTGAGGATGGCCACCACATAGCCGGGCGCCGCGAAGATGACGAAAATGACAAGCTGTGTCAGAGTCTTGCGGATGAGCGTGGATTCCGCGCCGAGCGCGGAGAGGACCAGTGGACTCGAAACCGTGTTGCCGTAATAGGCAAAGTCCATGAGGAACCACGCGAGGCTCGCTCCGACCAGGCGCGTGAGCAGGCGCTTGTTGTTGACGAGGCGGTGAAAGCCATCCCAGAAGGACACCGAGTGCAGGCTCTCGTCGTAGTCGGGGCGGCGGATAACGCGTCCGCGGGAATCTTCGTCGCAGCCTGATGCTTTCAGGAACGTGTCGCTCTCGCGCATTTTGAGGCGGAGCGGATAGACGATGAGCGCTGGGACGGCTCCGAAGCCAACAAGGAGCCGCCAGAGAATCGTCGGCGCGATGTGCCCGGCGAGAAGCGCGGTGGCGAAGAGCGGGCTGAAGATGAGCCCGGCGGCCTGCATCGCGAAGACCAGCGAGACGGCCATGCCGCGGCTGGCGGCCGGGGCGTGTTCGCTCATGATGGTGGCGGAAATGGGGTAATCGCCGCCGACACCAACACCGAGCAGGAAGCGCAGCCCGAGGAGCCACCAGATGTTGGGCGAAAGAGCGCATCCGATGGCGCCGAAGGCGAGGACGAGCAGTTCGAATCCGTAAATGCGCTTCCGGCCGATCATATCGGCGATGCGCCCGAAAAGGAGCGCTCCAAAGGCGGAGGCGAGCAGCGCCGTCGATTCGACGAGGCTGTCCTGCAACTGGGTGACGTGCCACAGCGGGCGCACGATGGACATCACGATGCCGATGACGAACAGGTCATACGCATCGGTAAAGAAACCCATGCCGGTGATAAACAGGACCTTCCAGGGAATGCACGGCGCCTGGGCGGGGGCATGGGTGGCGCGAGTTGCCATCACCTGCTAAGAAGCCGGTGGACGGCCAGGGGGTTAGCCCGCAGCAGAACCATACGGTACCACCACGAGCTATCCTCCTGTCGGCGCGGCGTCAGTGGAAGAGGCTGAGGTCAATGGAGTTGGCCATGGCATCGTAGCCGGCGTCTTTCGGGTGGAGGTGGTCGCCGCTGTCGTACTGGGGATTGAAAGTCAGCGGGTTGCTGGCGTCGCGGGTGGCCTTGTCGAAGTCGATGGTGCCGTCGAAGACGCCGCTGGTCAGGATCCACTGGTTGACGGCTTCGCGAATCTTTTCGCCCTCATCGGTGTAGTAGCCGGCTCCCTGATAGGGCGTGAGGGTCGCGCCGAAGACCTTGACGCCGTGCTCGTGAGCGCGCGCGACCAGTTGCGCCAGCCCGGTTTCGAGGTCCTGTGCGGTCAGGTGATATTCCGGACGGTTGCGGCGGTGCATCGTGCCGATATCGTTGATGGATTCGAGGACGATGACGTAGCGCACGCCGGCCTGAGCGAGGACGTCCTGATCGAAGCGCGCCAGTGCGTTGACCCCGGTGCAGGTGATGAGGACGCAGTTGCCGCCGATGCCTTCGTCGAGGACGGAGAGGTGCGCGGTGGCGGGGTTGTTGTGGAGGCGCTGCGCCAGGTAGTCGGGCCAGCGGTGGTTAGCGTTCTGGGTAGCCCAGGCGCCGTCGGTGATCGAGTCGCCGTAGGCGACGACGGCTGCGGCGTGCGCATCGGCGGGCTCGACGTCGATGCCTTTGATGAAGTACCAGGAGGTGATCGTGTCCGCGTCGCTGAGCGTCGGCGCGCTGACCTGGTTGCCGCGGACCAGGAAGTTGTCCTGCGCGGCGTCTCCATGGATGGTGACGTCGCTGATCTGCTGCACGGGGAGATAGAGGCTGATCGCCAGGTTGGCGAAGGCGGGCGTGGCGAAGCTGACCGGATCGCTGATCATCTGCGCGCCGATCGGGATAGTGACGGACGGCTGTCCGTTGAAGGTGAGGGTGTGGAGCGAGGCGGGTTCGATGGCGGTGACTGCTGGATCGGCGACGGTGGATGGAGCGAGGGCGCCGGGCGGGACCGGGCGAATCGGCGGGTGCGGCGCGGGCGGGTTGGAGGCGAGGGCGATGGTGGCCGCGTCGATGCGAAGAGGCTCGGTGCCGAATTCGTTGGTAAGGCGGACCCGCAGAGCTTTGCCCGCGATGGAAGTATGGACAATCTGGCGGAGGGTGGAGTCCACGAGCGTGGGTGGCTCACGCCGTCCCTCGGTGTGGGGCGAGGCAGCCCATGTGCCGACCCAAGTGTGGATCACGCCTTTCGGCGGGACGGTTTGTGCGGAGAGGGTGAGGCTGAGGAGAGCGGGCAGCAGTGCGAAGCGCGTGATGCGCATCAGGAGGAGCCTCCGAGCTTAGGAATTTTTTCGACGCGGGCCATGATAAACGCGCGGGAGGGAATTGCGGGGCTGGTTGGGGAGGAGGGAAGGTTTCACCACAGAGGACACGGAGGACTCAGACAGGCGGGGAGATGGAGAAGCCCCGGTGGGCGGGGCTTCTCGCGGTGTGGATTTACTTCTTCGCTTGTTCGAAGCGCTTGTTGACTTCGTCCCAGTTCACTGTGTTCCACCACGCGGCGAGGTAGTCGGGGCGGCGGTTCTGGTACTTCAGGTAATACGCGTGCTCCCAAACGTCGTTGCCGAGGATCGGAAAATGTCCCTGAGAGAGCGGGTTGTCCTGGTTCGGTGTAGTGACGACCTGCAGTTTGCCGCCATTCCAGATGAGCCATCCCCAGCCGGAGCCGAACTGCTTCGCGGCGGCATCGTTGAATTGTTTCTTCAGATCGTCAAAGCTGCCAAAGTCTTTCTTGATCTGATCGGCGATCGCGCCCGTGGGCGCACCGCCGCCGTTGGGCTTCATGATGGCCCAGAACATGGAGTGGTTGACGTGGCCGCCGCCATTGTTGCGGACCGCCGTGCGGACATCTTCCGGCACGGAATTCAGGTTGCGGAGCAGGTCTTCCGCGGAGTGCTTGCCGAGGTCAGGATGCTTCTCGATGGCAGCGTTCAGATTGTTGACGTAGGCCTGATGGTGCTTGTCATGATGCAGATGCATCGTCTGTTCGTCGATGTGGGGTTCCAGGGCGGCATAGTCGTACGGGAGAGGTGGAACTTCGTGTGCCAAAGCTTTCCTCCTGCAATGTTGATGGAAGTACCTGAGAGTTGCGCGGAGGCATAGTGGGGTCCGCGCCGTTTGCGTGTTCGATGATAAAGGATGCGCGAGGGTGTATGCAGGACGCAGAGAAGCAGGCGATAAAGAACAGGACGAGAGAACGGCGGACTCGGCAGCTTGCTATAGACGGTTTACATTGTGATAAAGAGCCCTGGCGCGGGAGATGGGTCTCCCTGAACGGCAGTCGCGTCTTTGACGTGACAGGCTCAATCTGTTGAATTTTACGAGAAGACAGACTCTGCATTGGCTCGCTCAGGAATAACCCGACGAGACCTGCTGAAGAGAGCAGGAGCCTCCGGCGTGCTGGCGCTGGGCGCTCCGGCGCTGGCGACTGCTCAGAATCAGGCGCAGCCGCCGAAGGTGAAGCCCGGGCAGGAGCCGCGGTCCGAGTCGCAGGCGGCGGAAGCGTATCAGCACCCGCCGGGCGTTTTCATCAATCGGCCGCTGACGCAGATCACGAAGGCTGCCGACACCCTGCTGGACGACATGGAAGGTCGCGCGGCGGATTTCTTTTACAACGAGGCCAGCCCGCGGACAGGCATGGTGCGCGATCGCGCTCCGGCCGTGGGCCTGAGCGTGAGCCGCGTATCGAGCATTGCAGCCACTGGCTTCGGGCTGACGGCGCTGTGCATCGCGCACAAGCGACATTACCTCACGCCCTATCTCTGCGAGCAGCGGGTCGAGAGAACCCTCGCGTTTCTGCTGGAGGATTGTCCGCACGAGCACGGGTTCCTCTACCACTTCATCGACATGGAGAGCGGACAGCGGATGTTCGGCAGCGAGCTGTCGTCGATCGATACGTGCTGGCTGCTCTGCGGGATCCTGACCTGCCGGCAATATTTCTCCGGAAATTCGCGAATCGAGGCGCTCGCAACGACGTTTTACCGGCGTATCGACTGGAGCTGGATGCTGAACTCCGGCAACACGCTGGCGATGGGCTGGCTGCCGGATCAGGGGTTCCTGACGCATCGCTGGGACATTTACTCCGAACTGCTGATCATGTACCTGCTGGCGATTGGATCGCCGACGCATCCGGTTCCTGCAAACACGTGGGCGGACCTGCAGCGACCGGTGGTGCAGTACGGCGGCATTGACTACATCAGCGGCGTAGCGCCGATTTTCATTCATCAATACGCGCATGCGTGGTGCGACTTTCGCAACATTGCGGACCTGCATGCGAACTACTTCATCAACTCGATTGC
>DASSKX010000712.1:0-4097 GCA_035689925.1 Acidobacteriaceae bacterium | reverse complement strand
AACGTAGAGGTTGGAGCTCTTGTCGCCCACGTACGCAACCTGAAGCATTGAGCGCCACGGCAGCGCCTGGGAGACTGCAATGTCCCAGTCCATCGTCTGCGGAGTTCTGTTGTCGCCCATCTGCAAAGCGGAAACCGTGCTGCCGTTCTGCTCCGTCGAACTGGGAGGCGTGAATTGAGTAACGTTCGCGTATCCCTGATACGAACTCGTGCCGTAGGTGAACGCGCCCAGTGGCCCTCCGCAGGCGCTGCAGACTTCGGTTGAGACCTGATAACGGAACCAGCCCAGCCCTGCGCGTAATACGGTCTTGCCGGTCCCGAAAACGTCGTACGCGAGTCCCAGTCGCGGCGAATAGTAGAACAGCGGTGAGACATAGCCGGAAGCCGGAATGGCTTTGTTAATGCCATTCCACTGCAGTCCGGTATTGGGCGGAGCGTTGTTCGGGGTCGCGTTCACATACGTGTCCGGATCCCACACCTGCATCCCTCCTGGATTCCCGTACCATTGCCCGACATGGTCCAGACGCAGTCCGTAATTCAGGGTCAGTTGCTTCGTCATCTTGTACATGTCCTGACCGTAGATGGACCACTGATGGAACTTAATGTCCGAGATCGGAATGGAACTGGCCTGCTGATAGTAGTTCACGCGTCCCAGCAGAAAGTCGGCCACTTCATTCCCCGTGGAGTACTGCCCGCCTCCATAGTTGATGGAGCCATTATCGGCATTGCTGTTTGATTGCTTGTTGGCTTCGGTATCCCAATAGAAGCCAAATTTGGTCGTATGCTGACCGATCACCTTCGTGAAGTTGTCATAGATTGCCGGATATTCTTTTAAGCCGCCAAAAGCGCCGCCAAAGCCGGCCCCGTCAAAGGAAAATTCGGTCAGCTCGGGAAATGCGCCGCCCCAACCCGGTACGAAGTTCGGAATCTGCTTCGTAGTATGGCCGAAAAGTCCGGGAACATTGAAGCCCAGCTTCGTCCGATCTACCGCCGACGGATTGCTGAGTTTATTCGGATTGATGTACCGCGCCAGCGTAAACACGACTTCGTTCGTTGTCTTTGGATTAAAGACGTGCGTCAGATTGGCCATCACTTCCTGCGAAGTCGTCGCCGCAATCACTGGAGACGGATACGGGAGAGTCCATGGCGGAGCCCACCAGATCGCGATCGGATGCTGATCGGTCTCATTCTGGCGGATGTACGATCCGGACAGCTTCGTGCTCTCGGTGGGCGCGTAATCGATCTTGGTATCAGCCTCCCAGCGATTCTGCGGAACCTGCGATATGTACTGGAAGTTGTTCCAGCCATTCACAGCGGAAGGCGTCAGGTTCGGCTTCGGATAAAGGTTAAGGACCCCGGTGATGTTCGGATCCCAGGTGGTCTGCGGAACCGACGTCGAACTGGCTCCCGCCGGCAAATTGCTGCTGGGCGCGGCATACGCGGCGTTCCAGGTGCTGATCACCTGCGCCGGCACTCCGGTGTTGCTGAAGTCGCCGTTGCGCTGCGCCTGTGTGGGAACGTTGTAGTTGATCGGCGCTCCGGCCGGCTGCTGATTCATGTATTCGTAGCCGAACCAGAAGAACAGCTTCTTCTGCCCGCGGTTGATGCCGGCGAACGGCAGGCGTATCGGGCCTCCGACATTCGCACCGTAGTAGTAGAAGTGTTCACTCGGCAGAGCGCTGGAGAGCGCCGAGGCCCGCGCCTGCGCCGGCGATTCGCCCAGCTTTTCCAGATTCTGAATGTCTCCGGCAATCTGGCTCTTCGCGTACGACTCGATTCCGTCGAAGGTGCTGTTGCGCGCGTAGAGGTATCCCTCTCCATGGTAAGCCTGGGTGCCGCTCTTGCTGTACGCCATCAGCAGCGCCGGCCCTTTAGCGTATTCGGCGTCATACCCGGCGCTCAGGAACTTGATTTCCGACGTCATGTCCTGGTTGATGTTGGCGATCTGCGTTCCCGCATTGCCAGGATCGATCAGGTTCGCGCCATCCAGCATCATGGCCACCGGGCCGTTCGGCTGGGTTCCGTTGATCGAGAAGTCCCCCACCGGTCCCAGGTTGCTGCTCACCGGGGTTCCCGAGAAGCCGTTGCCCTGCGACGCGCCGTGCGCGATCGCGACGCCAGGGAACACCTGCATCAGAGCCGCAGCGTCGCGACCCACCAGCGGGAAATCCTGAATGGCCTCAGCATTCAGAGTCGTGCTGATTTCGCCGCTGTCCAGCGGCACCGTCGCGGCGGAGGCGCTGACGACCACCTGCGTCGTGGCCGGACCAACCGAGAGGTGGATATCAGGAATCGTGCGGTTGTCTCCCTGGCTCATCGTGATTCCGTTCACTTGCCAGGGAGAGAATCCCTTTGCGCTGATGGAGACGCTGTACGTGCCCGGCTGTACCGCGGTGAAGCTAAAGTAGCCCGAAGCGTCCGAGACCGACCGCCGCAGATCACCGCTCCCGGAGTTTCTCAGCGTAATCGCCGCCCCGGGGACAACCGCGCCCGTCGGGTCATAAACCGTAGCGCTGATTGTCCCTGTAAGTTGCTGAGACTGAGCGCGCTGTGGCGCCAACATCCCCACCAGCAGGACGCACCAGGCGATCCCCAGCGCCAGGGCCCGGCCGGTGCTCGACTTCTTCGATGTCCCGTATAGAAAACGATGCATTAAACTAGCCTCCTGAGAGAATCCTGAACAGCGCTAAAGTTCGACCGTTCGGCCTGCAAGGTCGCTCCTGAGTCGTCTGAGCTTGAATCGGAGTTCTGCCGAATCGGTTAAGCGGCGCTGATCCTAGGCCTCTCAGCAAAGAAAGAAAAAGGTTAAAGATGTACCGAAATGTTAAGGACGCAGCCGGTGCGCTGTAACGGGTAACAGCCCTGAAAGCAAAGACGTTCCGGCACGTGTAACACCGGCATTTAACACCGAAGAGGAACGCATGCTCGACCTCCGTGCCGACTCGCGAGAGGCGGAGATCAGAGAACTGGATACCGTGGCTGATGCGCTTGCACGCACACCGAGGCTGGCCACGCTGCTCCGCTACATGGGTGAGAAGTATTTCAGTGGCGCGACAGAGGATCTCACCGAATACAACATCGCGACCGAGGTTTGCGGTCGATCAAGATCAGCCTTCGTCGCGGGCGAAGATGCCATCGCTCGTGTGGAGGTCCACCGCCTGCGCAAGCGGCTGCGCGAGTATTACGCAAACGAAGGCCGGAGCCACGCGGTTCATATCACCATTCCGCCGGGCAGATATGTCCCCACCTTCAATCGCACGCTGACTCCCGAAACTGCTGAAGCGCAAACGCCTCCATTGCCGGCCACCCACACCATGACGCCGGCCGATGCGGAGGCTGAAATTCCTGCTGCGAACCTCTCCGAACCGGCGACTGTCGCCCCCTCAGGAAGTCGCCTCTGGGGGATCTATCTATCTGTTGCTCTGGCACTGCTCGTGGTCGGAATAGTAATCCCCGGCTTGCTCCGTCTCCGCAGGCCTCATAAGGCAGCGCAACCGGCAGCCATCTCAACTGCGGACCACGAAAGTGCCCCGCTGCTGACCCCGAGCAGGAATGGGGCTGTCCGCATCATCGCCGGATACACCGGCCAGCCCATTCGCGACCTCTCCGGAGACCCATGGGATTCGGACCGCTTCTTTCACGGGGGCACCCCGTGGCCCAATGCCGGCTCCAGCATCGGACGTACGAGCGATCCGCTCCTGTTTAGTTCCTGGCGGAGCGGTGACTTCAGCTACGACATTCCTCTCAAACCTGGCGTTCATGAGCTGCATTTGTATTTCGTGAAGCCCGCAGCTGCGGACGTGGATCGTGCCGACACCTTTAATGTCTCAGTCAATGGGCAGCCCCTGCTCCGTGCTTTTGACGTGAACTCCGATGCTCTGGGCGACAACATTGCCGACGAGCGGGTCTTCAGAGACATTTCGCCGGCGGCCGATGGCATGCTGCACCTGAGCTTTGCGCATGCACTCGGTGTGCCTTCACTGAACGCTCTGGAAATCCTGCCGGGCACGCCTCATCGCCAACTCCCAGTCCGCATCGCAGCGCAGAGGACTGCGTTCATCGACCACGATGGAAATACCTGGAGTCCGGACAATTACT
>DASSKX010000711.1:0-5176 GCA_035689925.1 Acidobacteriaceae bacterium | reverse complement strand
ATTTGGGTTTGCTCGTCGAGGATTTTGTCCGGATTGGAAAGGCGAACGCCGGCAACTTCGGCGGGGCCTTTCTTCGCTGCAGGAGTTGATTTCTTCTCCGCAGCTGCAGGCGACGCAGCGCTCGTTTTTGCCGCTGAAGTGGTCGCCGCCGCATGCTTTGCGGAGTGTGTGGTGCGGTGCTTCGCGGGAGCAGGCTCCGGCTCTTCTTCGCTTGCCCGGGGGCGGCCGGCTTTCGGCACATGCGAGGACTGCTCGCGGACGACTTCCGTCGCCTTCTTGTCTTCGCGCAGGCCTAGAAACGCTGCCTGGCGGACGAGGTTGTCGGCGGTCCAGGTGGCGAAGCGGACTTCAACGACCATCTCTGGCTTAACCCAGATCGCGTCCTTCTTTGCCTCAGCAGGCGGCTGATGGAAGGGAATCTTCGCTTGGCGCAGTTTCTCCAGGCGGTCGCGGAGCAGCTTGTGGGTTTTCTGGTTGAAGCCGGTGCCGGTGCGGCCGGCGTAGAGCAACTCGCCGTCCTGGTAGTAGCCGAGCAGCAGCGAGCCGACGCCGTAGCTGCCGTTGGACAGCTCCGAAAATCCGCCAACGACGAACTCCTGCTGGAGCACGCATTTCGATTTCAGCCAACAGCGGCTGCGCTTCGAGTCGTAGCGGGAACTGGCGAGTTTCGAGATGACGCCCTCGGCGCCGTGCGAGCAAGCCTGACGGAACATCTCAGCCCCGTGGGAGCGGATGTGGCTGCTGTAGCGGAGGGTATCGTCGCCGAGTTCCTGCAACAGACCTTCGAGGATGACCTTGCGGCGTTCGAGCGAGAGGCCGCGCAGGTTGTGTCCATCGAGGTGGAGCAGGTCGAAGGCGTAGTAGGTGAGCGGGTGAGGCGCGCCTTCATCGAAGGCCGCCTGCAGGAGCGCGAAGCTGGTGCTGCCCTCGGGCGTGAGGACGACGACTTCGCCGTCGAGGATGGCCGCGCTGACCGGCAGTTGCGCGGCGGCTTCGGCGACCGCGCGCATGCGATCCGTCCAGTCGAGGCCTTTGCGCGTGAAGAGGCGGACGCGCCGTTTGGAGCCTTGCTGGTCGATGTGGATCTGGATGCGGTAGCCGTCGAGCTTCAGTTCGTGCATCCAGTCGTCTCCGTCGGGAGGCTGATCCACGGAGACGGCGAGTTCGGGAGCGATGAAGCCGGGCATCTTCTCGCGCGGGGCCTCGTGCAGGACGGATTCGCGATCGGGCGGCTCGGACTGGCGTTTCGGCGATGCGGTTTGCCGTCCAGCAAGTCGCTCTTTCAACGCCGTCAGGCGGGAGCGGTTCGGCGGCGATTTCGGCTTCTCGGGGCGGTTGGAGTTCCAGACGTGGTCTTCGTCGGCGGCGATCTCTTCGATGCTGCGGCCGGTGACGGCGCTGTTGGGTGCTTCGTCGGTGATGCACGGATCGTCGGGACCGCGGGAGTAGTCGTCGCGATCCTTAATGAGCAGCCAGTTGGGCTTGCCGTCGCTGCGGCCGTAGCGGTCGCCCTTCATGCGGATGAGCGCCCACTGGCCGTGCATCTTGGTGCCATGCATAACGAACTTGAGGCTGCCTTTGCGGAAGCCTTCGTCGACATCCTCGACCGGCTCCCAGGTGCCGTGGTCCCAGACCATGACCGTGCCGCCGCCGTACTGGCCTTTGGGGATGGTGCCCTCGAAGCCTCCGTACTCGATGGGGTGGTCCTCCACTTCGACGGCGAGGCGCTTGTCGGCCGGGACGTAGCTGGGGCCCTTGGTGACGGCCCAGCTTTTGAGAACGCCGCGCCAGCCGAGGCGGAAGTCGTAGTGCAGGCGGGTGGCGGCGTGCTTCTGGATGACGAAGGGGAGACCTTCTTCGGATTTGGCTTTGCTGGTTGAGCCGCGGGGCTCGGCGGTCATGGCAAAGTCGCGCATGGCGCGATATCGGGCAAGCTGGCGGTCGACTTCGTCGGAGGGGGAAGCCGGGGTACTGGGTTGCGTTCGGCGCGGTTTGGACGCGGACTTGCGCGGCGTGCGGGATGGGGCGGCGCGTTTTGGCATCACCACAATTGGAGGCGCCTGGGGAGGGCGAGGCTGCCAGAAAGATACCGCAAAAGCTGCTGATTTCACGAGGGCATAGGGAAACGTGGGGAATACAACTTTCGTCGAACTGTGTAGCGCAAGCCGCGCTGGACCATCGTGGCGGCGCGGGTTTACTGTAGTCAGTCGCTGTGTGCCCGGAGCGCTTTCCGGCGTGATCGCGAGTCACGGATTTTTACCGGGAGCGAAGGCAAACCACGGCGCCAAGGAGCTGTTCCCCTATGTCTACGCTCGCGCATCCTGAAGTCGCTACGCAGAAGGACTTCCTTCCCCTGAACGGAACGGATCACGTTGAATTTTTTGTGGGCAATGCCCGCCAGGCCTCCTATTTTTACCGGCTGGCCTTCGGCATGAAGCTGGTGGCGTATGCCGGGCCCGAAACCGGAGTGCGGGATCGCGTCTCCTATGTGCTGGAGCAGGGCAAGATTCGCTTTGTGCTGACGACTCCGTTGCGTCCCGACGGCGAGATTGCGGAGCATGTGCGCGTGCACGGCGACGGCGTGCGCGATGTGGCGTTGTGGGTCGACGATGCGCGGCAGGCATGGAAGGAGACGACCAAGCGCGGGGCGCGCAGCGTGCGCGAGCCCTTCGAGATGAAGGATGCGAATGGTTTGGTACGAGTAGCTTCGATCGCGGCCTATGGCGACACGATTCATTCGTTTGTGGAACGCACCGGGTATAGCGGTCCATTCCTGCCCGGATATCGCGCGGAGCCGGAAGATACGCTGGCGCGGCCTACGGGGCTGCTGCACATTGATCACATGGTAGGCAATGTGGGCTGGAACGAGATGAATCGCTGGGTGGACTACTACGCGAACATCATGGGCTTCTCGCTGTACCAGCACTTCGATGACAAGGACATTTCGACGGAGTACTCGGCGCTGATGTCGAAGGTGATGGCGAACGGCAACGGGCGGGTGAAGTTTCCGATCAACGAACCGGCGGAGGGGCGGAGAAAGTCGCAGATCGAGGAGTATCTGGAGTTCTACCACGGGCCGGGCGTGCAGCACATTGCGCTGGCGACGAACAATATTCTCCACACCGTGGCGCGGCTGCAAGCGCAGGGTGTGCCGTTTCTGACCGTTCCGCACACGTACTACACCGAACTGGAAGGCCGCGTGGGGAAGATTGACGAGCCGCTTGCCGATCTGGAGAAGCTAGGCATCCTGGTCGATCGCGACGACGAGGGCTACATGCTGCAGATCTTCACCAAGCCGGTAGAGGATCGGCCGACGCTGTTCTTCGAGATTATTCAGCGCAAGGGCAGCCGGAGCTTCGGGAAGGGAAACTTCAAGGCGCTGTTTGAGGCCATTGAGCGGGAGCAGGCGCTGCGCGGCAATCTCTGAGAGCAGTTGGTAGTTGTCAGTTCTTAGTCATTGTGTCTAGTCGGCGACCATCAGCTCGCCCGGCAGGATGGGACGCGTGCGCGGAAGGATGCCGTACGCGGCGAGCGTGCCCATCGCGGCGAGAACTGCGCAATATATGACGAGCTTGGCGATGTCCGTCGCGTGCGTTTTGGGCAGGGCTTTCCAGAGGATCAACAGAACTGTTTGCGCGGCGGTGACGGACCAGACCGTTCCGTAGAAGTAGCGGCGCTCCCAGCCTTCGCCCTGGGTGGAGCGGCGCACGCGCGGCAGGACGCCGAGAATGCCAAGGGCAAGAATCGCGAGCAGCAAAGCGAAGTAGCCACGGTCGTAGATCTGCTTCAGGCGCCATGCCCGGGCGAAGACCGCCCAGACGAGACCGGCGAGATTCAGCAGCGCGAAGTTCAGCAGCGCGTTCCAGGCAAAGGTGTAGCAGACACGGCGGTAGAGCGGGTTGGGGCGGTCCTCGGTGAAGCGCAGGATGTAAGGCGCCGGTTCTGCGCCGGGCAGCTTGCCGAAGAGCGCGGCGATTCCGGTGCCGAGGAGCACCGCGGCGAGCCAGAGCAGATTGCTGACGCTGCCGCCGCGCGCGAAGAGATCAAAGGTGAGCGGACCAGGCGCGAGAAAGAAAACCCAGATCCAGATAGGCCAGTGCGCTGCCCGATAACGGCGCGTGTTGCGGGTGCGCATCTTGCGCTGGTGCGCGTATTCGACTCGCAGGGGCAGGGCCATGGATCGTGACGATTATATGTTGGCGGCGATGGCTTCGCGGGAGACCGGCGTGAAGCGCACGTCGAGGCCATCGCCGTCGACGCGCACCTGCACGTCTTCGAGCGAGCGCACGACCCAGTCGGCGTCGATGAGGCTCTCGAGCGAGTGCGAGAACAGCGTGGCGATCACTTTGCATCCGGCGGCGCGGCCGGCCTGGGCTCCGGAGGCGGAGTCCTCGATCACGAGGCAATCGGCTGGACTGACGCCGAGGAGTTCGGCGCCTCTGACGTAAGGCTCGGGATGCGGCTTGCCGTGGGTCACCATGTCAGCAGAGACGATGCGCGCGGGGACGGGCACTCCGGCGTGCGCCATGCGGGCGCGCGCCAGCCGCTCCGTGGCGGATGTAACCACGGTCCAGAATTTTTCCGGCAGCGCTTCGAGTATGGGGCAGACGCCGTGGAGCATCTCGAGGCCGACTCTGTCCTCCATTTCCATTTCCTCGAGCCAGGCAAGTTCTTCCTGGTCGTTCAGATCGGGGCGGAGGAGGCGGATGGTTTCGATGGCGCGGCGGCCGTGGGCAGCCTCAATGGCCCGCGCAGGATCGATGCCGCGGGCGGCGGACCATTTTTCCCAGCTGCGCTCGACGGCGCCGATGGAACTGACGAGCACGCCGTCCATGTCGAACAGAATCCCGCGCACGCGCAGAACCACTGGCTGAGAACTTCCCATATTTCGAGATTAGCAGGAGAGATTGAGAGCGTTCGAGGCGCGAGATTGGCCCACGCGCGCGCACCGAGGAGGCGTGCTGCCGTTGACACGCGGCAGAGCGAAGCTCTAGGCTGGAAGCAATGACCGGTTCTTCAGAGATGCGCATGTGCCGTTGCTGCTGCTGTTGCTGCCGCACCGCGCGGGTGTTCGCCTGAGGACCGAGGAAGATTCGAGAATCGCTCAGAGCCCACCCGCAACGGACGCCGGGTGGGTTTTGACTTTGCAGTGAATTCCCCCAACAGACGAAGTGGG
>DASSKX010000710.1:0-5204 GCA_035689925.1 Acidobacteriaceae bacterium | reverse complement strand
GAACTTACTGCTGCTCGGGCCAGCCGCGGCGCTCGGCGCGGGCGCGGGCGAAGCGTCCCTTCCAGGATTGCCAGACGAAGAGATCGTAGAGCAGGCCGACGATGGCGAGGAAGATGGCGGGCAGCGCCATCCACCAGAAGTCGACGGTGAAGCGAAAGGCGCGGAGCACGGCGAAGAAGACGGTGGCGAAGGCGAGATAGATGCCCGTGATGCGGGTGAGAAGCCGTGCGGCGATCGAGCGGCGCGTGAGGAGCAGGACGGCGGCGCTGAGGGCGAGCGCTGTCCATGCGAACGTGGCCCTGGGATCGGCCGCGAGGTAGAGGAGGCCGAGCGAGAGGAGAAGCGGGAGTACCGCTTTCCATGCTCGACCGCGCCGGATTGTCCGCTCCGCGCCCATTCTGTCTGATCCCAGTTGCAACGCCGCCGGTCATCCTCAGGTTGACTGGTGACGGAAGCGCATGCAAGCAGGATATCGGGGGTGCGGGTCCGCGGGCATATGATGGGGCGTTCGGAGAAAAGCCGATCCTGATGCGTCGTTTCGCCGCCGTGCTTGTCATGCTTGCCGCCTCGCTCGTTCTGCCGGCGCAGACGCCGATGACTCCGCAACAGGCGCTGACGCGGCTGATGACTGCGCCGGTGCAGGCGGCGTGGTTCGACAAGGAATTCCTGGCCAAGGTGCCGGTGGCGCAGGTCCAACAGATTGTGGAGCAGTACACCGGGCAATGGGGCAAGTTTCAGAGCGTGCAGGGCTCGGGGTCGAGCTACACGGTGTTTCTGGAGCGCGCCAGCTTTCCGGCAAAGGTGGCGCTCAACGCGCAGGGGCAGTTCATCGGGCTGTGGTTTGGCGTGGCGCAGCCGCGGTATGCATCGTTCGACGAGAGCGTGAAGCCGTTTCGCGATCTGCCGGGCAAGGTGAGCCTGCTGGTGCTGGAGAACGGGACGGCGAAGGCTGCGGTGAACGCCGACGATCCGATGGCGGTGGGCTCGGCGTTCAAGCTGGCGGTGCTGGCGGCGCTGAAGAAGGAGATTGCCGCGGGCAAGCACCGCTGGGATGAGGTGGTCCCGCTGCGTCCGGCGTGGAAGACGCTGCCGTCGGGGGTGATCCGGACATGGCCGGATGAGACGCCGATGACGCTGGCGACCTATGCCAACGAGATGATTTCGATCAGCGACAACACGGCCGCCGATGCACTGCTGGCGATTGCAGGACGCAGGGAGGTGGAAGCCGTGTCGCCGCGGAATACACCGTTTCTGTCGACGCGGGAGGCGTTCATCCTGAAGGATCCGGACAATGCGGGGCTGCTGGAGAAGTGGCGCTCGGCGGATGCGGCGGGACGAGCGGCGCTGCTGCCGGAGATCGACCGGAAGCCGCTGCCGGATCCGGGGATTTTCGTGCGGGATCCACTGGCGACGGATGTGGAGTGGTTCATGACAGCGACGGAGTTATGTGGGCTGATCGACAGCGTGCGGGAGCTGGGGGCGATGCACATTAATCCGGGGCTGGCGGATGCGAAGGACTGGCAGCAGGTGGCGTTCAAGGGCGGCTCGGAGCCGGGGGTGCTGAATCTGACGACGGAGCTGACCGACAAGCAGGGGCATCGCGCCTGCGTGTCGGCGACCTGGAATAACAGCCAGGCGCTCGATGAGAACCGGTTCTACACGCTGTATGGCGGGGTGCTGTCGGCGCTGGCGGCGGGGTCGTCGCACTGAGGTGCGGTTAAGTCTGGGTCGTGTAGACGAGGTAGAGGATGACGCAGCCGGCGGTGGCGAGGAAGAGGTAGGAGAGGCGGGTGGCCATCCAGACGGCGGGTTTGACGCTGCCGCGGAGGTTCAGGAGATCGTAACCGCTCAATAACCAGGACTTGACCAGGCCGGAGAGCATGTAGCCGGGAAACAGGAGAACGAGAAACATCCCCAGCATGATCCAGACGGACTGCTGGAGGCCGCTCCATTCGGGGAAGAGCTGGGTGGCCATCCACATGGGGACCCAGCCGATGTGGTAGAAGGCGGGACCGAGGCCGTGGGGAAAGTGCAGGACCTGATCGAGCGCGATATAGAGGCCAAAGGTGAGCGGGTAGCCGATGCCGGTGGTGACGATGTTCATGCCAACGACCGCAACCAGCGTGCGGCGAACGTTGGTATGCAGGTGGCGCTGGAGATAGATGGCCTCAATCACGATGACGGGAATGAGGTACAGAAGCACGACGGGATAGCGGACGGGCATCATGGGGATGCCGGCGTCGGCGTGCGCGGCGCGAGGGCAAGCCATCAGACACACTGCGACAACCAGCGCTGCTGGAACCCAGGATCTGATGGATTGCATGCCGGGACTATACCATTGACCGGCTGTGAAACGATGCAGCCATCGTTGCCTACTTTGGTAATCCCCCGGGAGTGATCGCCGCTTGACCTTTCACTCTTTGCCGCGCTTGCGGATTTCGATGTTGAGGCGCTTGATTTTCTGGTTGAGGGTGGAAAGCGGGATGCGGAACTGCTCGGCGGCGTCGGTCTGATTCCAGTTGCAGCGCTCGAGCTTGTCGACGATGATGCGGCGCTCGATGTCTTCCATGATGTCGAAGAGAGAGGCGTCGGGGCTGTGTTCGAGGAGGCTGCTGGAATAGCTGGAGCCGGTGAGGTGGCCGGGCAGGAGGTCAACGCCGATGGTCGTTCCGGAGGAGAGCACGACGCCGCGCTCGATGACGTTCTCGAGTTCGCGGACGTTGCCGGGCCACTCGTAGTCGACGAGGGCGCGCATGGCGTCGGGGGTGAGGCTGCGCAGGGGGAGCCCGTTTTCCTCGGAAAAGCGGCGGAGGAAGTGACTGGCGAGCAGCGGGATGTCTTCGCGACGGCCGCGCAGCGGGGGCAGTTCGATGGCGATGACGTTGAGGCGGTAGAAGAGGTCTTCGCGGAATTTGCCTTCGCGGACGGCCTGGCGGAGATCGACGTTGGTGGCGGCGATGATGCGGACGTCGACCTGGATTTCCTGGACACCGCCGAGGTGCATGAAGCGGCGGTCCTGGAGGACGCGCAGGATTTTCGCCTGGGTGTCCATACCCATGGTGCCGATTTCGTCGAGGAAGAGGGTACCGCCGTTGGCGACTTCGAAGAGGCCCTTCTTGGCGGCGACGGCGGAGGTGAAGGCTCCCTTGACGTGGCCGAAGAGGGTGGACTCGAGCAGGTCGGTCGGCATGGCGCCGGTGTTGACGGGGACGAAGGGCTTGTCTTTGCGCGGGGAGTTGGCGTGCAGGGCTTTGGCGATGAGTTCCTTGCCGGTGCCGCTCTCGCCCTGGATGAGGACGGTGGAGCGGGTGGGCGCGACCTGCGCGACGAGGTCGAAGATGCGGAGCATGGCTTCGCTCTTACCGACGATATTGGGGAAGTTGTAGCGCTGGCGGAGAGCGCGCTTGAGCTGGACGTTTTCTTCTTCGGCGCGGTAGCGGGCGATGGCGGCGCGAATATCGGCGAGGAGCTTTTCGTTATCCCAGGGCTTCTGGACGAAGTTCTGGGCGCCGCCGCGGATGGCGTCGACCACATTGCCGACGGTGCCGAAGGCGGTGATCATGATGACCGGCAGCGCGGCCTGGCGTTCGCGGATGGAGCCGAGGATCTCAATGCCGTTGCGGCCGGGGAGGGCGAGGTCCAGCAGCACGAGGTCGAAGGGCTGCTCGCCGATGCGGTCCAGTCCCAGCTCGCCGTTCTCGGCGGATTCGACGGCGTAGCCTTCCAGGGTGAGTAAGGTTTCCAGCGATTCGCGGATGGCGGCTTCGTCATCGATGATCAGAATGCGCTGGGGGGCGTCCTGACCGGAGGCCTGAGAATTCGAGGGGGCGACGAGGGTGCCTTCAGACATGCGCGGGTTTCCTCAGCATCGGAAACTCGAGATAGAACGTGGTCCCCTGTCCCACCTGGCTCTCCACGTGAATCTTGCCCGAGTGCTCCTGAATAATTCCGTAGGTCACGGCCAGTCCGAGACCGGTGCCGCGGGGCTGGCCATCTTTGCGGGAAGTTTTGGTGGTGAAGAACGGGTCGTAGATGCGGCGCAGGTGTTCGGGGGCGATCCCCGAACCGTTGTCGGCGATGGAGACGCTGACGTGGCCGTTCATCTCGGTGGAAACGCGCAGGGAGCGCGCTTCGCCGGGGAGCCGGCCGGTGGCCATGGCATCTTTGGCGTTGAGGAAGAGATTGAGGAAGACCTGCTGGAGCTTGCCGGAGTTGCCGAGGATGGGCGGCAGGCCGGACATGAGATTCATCTCGACGCTGATCTGCGCGGTCTTGAACTGGTGATCGAGCAGGACCAGAGTTTCGCGGATGATCGCGTTCAGGTCGGTCTCGCGATATTCGGCTCCGCTGGTGCGCGAGAAGTTGAGCAGGCCGTTGACGATCTCCGAGGCGCGGAAGGTCTGCTGGGTGATCTTTTCGAGCAGAGGCGCGAGGCGGTCGTCGCCGCGCAGCTGGCGGGTGAGCATCTGCGTGTAGGAGGAGATGACGGCGAGGGGCGTATTGACCTCGTGCGCCACGCCGGCGGCGAGCAGTCCGATGGAGGAGAGCTTTTCGGCCTGGGCAAGCTGCGACTCCATGTGGGTCTGGTCGGTGATGTCGTCGACGAGGATGATGCGGCCGACGGTGCGGAAGTCGCGCGAGATGAGCGGGGCGATGGCGATATTGGCGATGCGCGTCTCTTCGGCGCGGGTCTCGAGGCGGAACTTATAGAGATTGTGGACGCCGGGCTGGTCCTTCACCTTCTGATATTCGGCGACGAGTTCGGGCGGGAAAACAGCGGCGAGCGGCTGGTGGAGCGCTTCCTGGCGGGCCATCGCGAAGAGGACTTCCATCTGGGAATTCCAGCTCTCGATGCGCTCTTCGGGATCGACGGCGAGAATGCCGACGTTGATGGACTCGACGATGTTCTCGTTGAACTCCTTGAGGCGCTCGTACTCGCTGATCTTTTCTTCGAGGCTGGCGTAGAGACGGGCGTTCTGGAGCGCAATGCCGATGTATCCGGCGAGGGACTCGAGCAGCTCCATGTCTTCGCTGGAGAGGAATTCGCCGCCGGCCCGGCGGCCGAGGCCGATGACGGCGATGGTGCGGTCCTGGACCTGCCAGTCGCGCGCGCCGGGGACGCCGATGCGGCAGGGCAGGAAGTAGTTCATGTCGAGCATGGAGACGGTCCGCTGCTGTGCGTCGGAAAGGTGCATGGCGCGCTG
>DASSKX010000709.1:0-3014 GCA_035689925.1 Acidobacteriaceae bacterium | reverse complement strand
TCGGGGTCCAAATTTGATGGATGATCGGCGATCAGATTGATGAACGTGTTCCAGAGCAGCTTCGGATCAGACTCAACCTGGGTTCGAGCTAAACGAGCTTTCATCGCGCGATCTACTCTACAAGGAGGATCCTGGCTTGCGCACTACTCCGGCTTGCCCGGATTCTTCGGCTTCGGCGGCGCCTGCACCGGCGGTGGCGGGCTTCCCGGCAGCAGCCCCGGCGTTGGCCGCTGATTGTTGTGCACCCAGTTCACCAGCTCATCGAAGGCCATTCCCGTCTGCGCCGCGGTGATATTGCAATGGCCGTCGCGGTCCACATATTGCTGGACAAAGTCTGCGCCAGTCGCCATGCGCCGGGTCAGCTCGTCGTACCAGGCGGTGTTCGCCGCCGGCACCAGCGGATCGTAAATCGTGTGCACCTCGAGCAGCTTCCGACGCAAATTGCCGGTCGGCGAATACCACGACGAGAGGAAGCGATACGCATTCGGATCGGCCGCGTACCGATGCACCCGCTGGTTGAGCAGCGGGTCATTGTCCGTCCCCGTATAGATCAGGTTGCGATTGTCGAAGGGATTGCCGCCCGATTTAAGCCGCAGATCCTCGATGACAAAGGTATTGAAGACCAGCACGTCGGCCAGCGCGCGGTTCGTATGAATGTCCGCCAGATCGCGCACAATCGCGGCCATCTTCGGATTCGCGTCGAGGCTCTTCTGCACCGCCGTGATGGTGGGAATGTCGTTCATCATGAAGCTGGGCGGAATGGCATTCACGTCCGGCAGCACGCCCGGGAAGAAGGCATCGAAAGCTACGCGATTCGCGAAGGCCCGCTGCATCATCATGTCGGCCGGAGCCATCACCCCGCAGAGCGCGAGGCCTCCGGCGTAGTTCTTCGGATCCTGCTCGATGGTCATCAGCGTGAGCAGGCCGCCCATGGAGTGGCCCATCAGAAAAATTTCGCGCGGTGCGCCATATTTGCGGTGAAAGTAGCGCCGCACCGCATCGGTGTCCGCCGCTGCCTGCGGCACCGCCCATCCGCCTGCCGAGTAGCCGGAGCGCGCCACCGCATAGCCTCGGTTCAGAATCTCCTCGAGCACGCGGCTCGGCGGATACTTCGGATCGAAGACCTGCGGTCGCGCCATGTAGCCGTGGAAGTAGAGCACCAGCCCGCGATTCCAGTTCTGCGGTATATCGATGCGGAAGGACGCGCCATCCAGCGTCCCCGTTTCCGTGCGCACCGGAACGGCTGGCGGCAGCGCGGCCGAGCCTGATCCCTCATCGCCCCTGCTGATGGGGTTGGCGGGCGTCGAGGACGGCGGATTTGAAGCAGCTGGTGTTTTCGCCTGGGTCGCAGCAGTGGACGAAGGCGGGGTTGACGGAGGTGCAGCCTTCGTCTGTGCGGGCTGACCAGCGGGCGGGCTCGGCTTCGCCGGTCCCGGTGTGCTCGCAGGAGGAACCGTCGTCTTCGCCTGACCTGATGCCGCAGCCGCCGTTACGGCGAGCAGGGCCAGTGCGAACGCGCGCAGACAAGCGGCCAAGTACGAACCTTCCCCTGTGCGAAGATGATGCTTCAGACCCTTGTGTGATGCCGGAATCTCAAAAACCACGCCGACGCGAACATCCGAAGAATAAAGCCAGCCACCAGCGCCCGCCCAGGCGGATGCCCGCCGCCGCGCCGGAGCAGGCCGCGCCCGAGGCCCCCGGACCCGGCCGCGAAGTGCCCGGAGCTGCGCGCGTGTCGCGCCGCGCCGCTGACCGGCTGCGCGCCGGACACGTGTGGGTCTATCGCTCCGATGTCGAGGAGTGGCCCGGCGATCCCGAGCGACTCTCCGCCGGGCTGCTGCCCGTCACCGACCGCCGCGGCGTGCTGCTCGGCACAGCGCTCTACAGTCCTGCATCGGAGATTGCGCTTCGCCTCATCGCGCAGGAGCTGATCGCAGACGAATCAGAATGGCTCCATCTGCTGCGCGATCGCGTCCGCGCCTCCATCGCCCGCCGACAGCCGCTGCTCAACGCCGAGAATGACGCCTGCCGCCTCGTCTTCAGCGAAGCCGACGCGCTGCCCGGCATTACCGCCGACCAGTACGCCGGGCTGGTGATCGTGCAGCTGCGCCACAAGGCTCTCGACAGCGATGCTGTCCGTTCCGCCGTCGCCGAGACCATCCGCGAAGCGGTTGATCCCGACAGCATTCTCGAGCGCGAAGACCCGCGCATCCGCGAGCTGGAGCAGCTCAGCGTCCCCGCCTCATCCACGCTCTACGCGCGCGACGCCGAACCTGTCACCAGCACTATCTTCCGCATCAACGGATTGCGGTTCCACTTCGACGCCACCAGCGGCCAGAAGACCGGAGCCTTCCTCGACCAGCGCGAGAACTACGCCGCCGCCGCGCGCTATGCCTCCGGAGAGGCTCTCGACGTCTGCACCTACCAGGGCGGATTCGCCCTGCACCTCGCGCGCACCTGCGACCGCGTCACGGGGATCGATGTCTCGCGCGCCGCGCTGGAAGTGGCCGAGCGCAACCTCGAGGAGAACCGCGCCGCGATCCAGGGCGAAGTCGACTGGGTCGAGGCCGACGCCTTCGATCTCCTCCGCGACTGGAGCGACGCAGGCAGCGTCTACGACACCATTGTTCTCGATCCTCCGGCCTTCGCTAAAACGAAGCGCGCCGTCGAAGGCGCCCTGCGCGGCTATCGCGAGCTCAACCTGCGCGCGCTGAAGATGCTCCGCCCCGGCGGACGCCTGATCACCTGCTCCTGCTCGCACCACGTCGCGCTCGCGGACTTTATGGAGACCATCCGCGCCGCCGCCGGAGACGCGCGCCGCCGCGTCCGCCTGCTCGAGGTCCGCGGGGCCGCCGCCGATCACCCCGTCGTGCTGAACATCCCCGAGACCGAGTACCTGAAGTGCGTGATCGTCGAAGTGGAATAGGGCATAGGGGGTAGGGACAGGGTATAAGCGTGGACTTCTTAACCGGGAGCCCTAAACGCTATGTCCCATACGCTGCCTCTTCACGTCA
>DASSKX010000708.1:0-11298 GCA_035689925.1 Acidobacteriaceae bacterium | reverse complement strand
GCCAGGATTCCAGATAATCGCGGATGACGGCCTTCTCGGTGACGCCCGACGGATCGAGTTGTCTGGAGCCGTGCGGGTCCGGTGGACGCACCTGTACCGTAGGCTCCTGAGCCCAGCAGGCGAGGGAGATCGCCAGTACGAAGCTTGCAGCTGTCCAGCGGCGGGTCATGGCCGGCCTCCCACGCGGATCTCATTGCCGGCGACGACACCACTGGCGACGGATATCACCGCGCCAGGATGGGCCGGCATTTCAACGCGGGCTATGTCCTGCTTGATGGGAACGTCGGCCGTGGTCTGCGTGCCATTCCAGGTCTCGGTGAAGGTCACGATCGTGCCGTCCGGAACCGGATTACCGCTGCAGTCGCGAATCGGCTCCGTCTGTAACTCCACCGCCTTGCCGTTCGGCTTTGCGTTCATGGTCAGGCGGCAGGGGTCGCCAGGAACCTGCTGAATGATGCGCGTCGTTTCGACACCGCCGGCATGCGCGACGAACTTCGCTTTACCTTCCTTTTCCGCCGAATTCAGCTCGGTCCATGCCACGCCGTTGCTGGAAGTCACGGTCCGCATCTGTGCGGAGCTGGACTGGTTGGTGAGCGTGAACGTCACAGGTACCGGAGCAAGGACGAGGTTGTGATAGCTGTCGAACAGGTATGCGGCTCCGCTGATGCCATTGCGCAGGCCCACCGGCAGGCGCGACGGCTTGGCGAGAAAGGCGATGGTCGCCGGTTGCGGCGCGGGTGTCACCTCGAGTTGAGCAGTATCGGATGCGGCACCGGTAAGGATGACGACGTAACGGCCGGCATTGACGAGGACGCCGGCGTCCAACTGCACCGGCGTGCCGAGATCGACCTCATGCCGCAGTGCTTGTCCGGGGCCTACGATGTACAGCGTCGCTTTTCCGCTTCCTGAGGTCGGAATCGAGAATGCCGCTCCGGCCGTCACCTGCGCCGGCACGTTCAACACTCCGCCCTGCGCGAAGCCAATGCTCGCGGAGGCCAGAACGCATGCTGCGAGAACAGAAAGTCTTTCGATCCTCACGCTCTGTTCCCCGCGCTGTAGGTGGAAACGACGGTGCGCTGGCTGCTGATCTTTTTCGCCAGGTCCTCCGGCACTTCGATGGAGAAGTTGACCGGAGTCTGCGGCAGCAGTGCGCGATCCATGTAGTGACCGGCCACCCACACGATTTGCCCGTTCTGGTCGTAGAAGGTGGTGAGCACGTGAGCCACGTTTACCGGCTGACCGCTCTGGTTCGAGACCTGCCCGGTCAGTGACGGCGCCGGACCGTTGTTGAACTTCTGGTTCTGGACTTCGACGACCGGATCAGCCGACGCGGAGACCAGGACGGAAAGAGGATCCATGCGGATGCTGGAAACCTGCGACAGCTCGATATCGGGGAACTTAATGAGGAACGGCGTCACCTGCTTGGGCAGCAGCGTGTGCATCATCATGTCGAAGGCGTCTTCGCTGTCGATCTTCGAGCCGTCTTTGCGGAGCAGGGTCGCGCGTACGTTCACGAAAGCAGGAACGACGTCCTCATTCAGGATCTCGCCCATGACATAAACGCCATCGGCTCGGTTGATGGGGCGCATGTCGACGATGCGAACGTGCGGACCCTCGACATCCTGGGTGCCCCACTCGTCGCCGGGACCGCGATAAATCACGTCCCAGCGCAGGTAGTTGACCGTCACCACCTGGGGCGGAACCTGCGGCTCTTTCACCAGCGGCCAGTTCACAGCCCACCGGCCGTCGTTATGGATGACATGCACCTGGCGGGTGTTCTCAAAGGGTCCCACAACGCTGGACCAGTGCAGGGTCATGTTGACATCGGCATCGTCGGCTGTCTGGTGCAGCGGGTGGACATCCACGCTCTCGAGCGAAGCGTAGGTGCGGAGGCTGAGCGTGTATCCGGTCAGATCGTGCTCGAACTCAGGCTCAGTGAACTCCGCTTTATTGGCCAGGCTGTTGTACGCCCTCTGCCACTCACGCAGGCGAAGCTCAATTCCAAGGTTTTGGACCGCCGCTTCCGGGGTGTCCGGCGTGCGAATCATGTTTCCGTTTCCGCCACCGGCATAGTAGACCGCCGACTGCACGGGCCAGATGGTCCCGATCGCCAGCAGGATGCCGGTGGCGATGAAGATAGTAACGGCAAGCAGTGCGCCTCTCATTACGAAACCATTCTCCCGGGCATCACAGTTTCTTCTGAAATCGGAGCGATTCTTGTGTCGTCATACTCTTCGCGCCGCCGCGGGTCGGGGATGAACAGCACGACGAGGATGGCCAGAATGCTGCTGCCGAAGGGCAGCGTGCCCCACATCAGGCCCTGCCAATGTGGCGGCATCTGCGCCGCGCTAAACACTGGCGTGGCAGGCGGCACCCCGTCACGGGACCAGATCGTGATCTCACCGTTATTCAGCTCATCCACCTGGCGGAAGCCGGCAAATTCGAGCAGCGGATCGTAGTAGGGATCGCGAACGAAGACCCACTTCAGTCCATAGCGATCGGCGTGCTCCAGAATGGCACGCAGCGCGGAGAGGCCGCCTTTGCCGAAGTATTTGGCGGCGTTCAGCGAGCCCCCGCCGTATTTGGTCAGTTCGGGCAGACGCCGCTCGGAGTACCACTCACCGTCTACGCTGGTCGCGTCAGTTTCCATGGCCAGCCGCGAGAGCTTATTGCCGAAACCGAGAACGATGTAGCGATAATTGTCGTGGCCGCCGCGGTTGAGCCACATGGCAACGGGGTCAACGCTGAAAGGCAGGTTATCCGTCGGCCGGAATGCAGACCAGGCGACCGATCCTGCGCAACTGAGCGCGGCCAACAGGCCCAGTGGAACGGCGGCACGCAGCCGGAAGCGGCCGACGAGATCGGCGCAGAGCAGCCCCACAATGGGCAGAGCCAGCAGCGTGGCCCAGTAGGTGAAGCGCTCGAAGGTCAGCACTTCAAAGGCACGCCGCAGCAGCCAGTGTGCCACCGGCGTTGTGCCGCCCAGTCCCACGAGGAAGCAAACCCAGAAGCCGATCATCAGGGGGCGCAGCCGAGGGGTAACGGCTCCGCGCCAGATGATGAACGGCAGGGCCAGCACCAGCGCCCCGTACGGAATGATGAAGTAGTTGAGGCCCCATCCTGGGCTCAGAATGAAATTCGCGCGGCTGGCGTGCGGAATTGGGGTCTGCGTAATCGGATATTTGAAGAGGGCGATCCAGAAGGGAAGCAGGACGGCGCCGGCGACGACGATGACACAAACCGTCATGACTACAGCGCGAAAGACGATGCCGGCATTCGAGGACTCGTCCTCCCGGTGATCCCGGAACGCCAGGAACAGGATTGGCAGGGCAAAGAAGAAGGAGCCGAAGATCAGCGTCGCGTGGTGAGCGGCCGCAGCGGCAGCGAACAGCACGATCGCCTTCAGCCAGGCTCGGAAGCCGCCGCGCACAAGAAATTCGTACAGGTAAGGAAGAGCCAGCAGATAGAGCGGCGCTGCCGAGGTCGTGCCCAACTGGCCGGCGTTGTAGACCAGGAAGCTCTCTGAGCCGAGCAGGATACCCAGCACCGCGGCGTACGAAGCGGATCGCGCATCCACCCAGATCGAGGCGAAGCGGTAGACGCCGACTCCAAGGAGCACGATGGCGATGAACTGCACCGCCATGTAGGCCATGTCGAGGCCAAAAATGTGCGACAGAACGGCGGTCCACTGCTGCGGAAGCGGCGGATAGGTCGTCTGCGAGAACCCGGCAAACCACTTCGGATTCCAGGGATCGAACCAGTGGTGCAGGTAATGGGAAGCAAAGAAGATGTGGAGGTTGGTGTCGTACGACTTCAACGGCAGCTCCATCATCAGCAGCGGCAGATGTACGACTGCCGCGGTCAGCACAATGAAGCTCATCGGAATCGGACGGGAAATGCTGTCGATCGGTTCGGCGTTCTGCAAGGGTGCCCCTCGTGAAAACCATTTGATTGCGAAACGGGCCTGCATCGTTGCCTTTCCCTCTGCTGATGCGCATGAGTTTTGCGTTTCTTAGCAAGTACTCAGCCAACGTTGAGAGCCGACCCGGAATCAAAGGACCGAGAGTGAAATAGGACATCGGTGAACTGTTTGATTGCTCGACTGAAATGGCTCACGATTGCAAGCGCAATCGGCTTCTTCGCTCTTCCATTTGCTGCCACTTGCCAAACTTACCAGGTAGGGCCCGACAACACCGTAAAAGAGAAGAATCCACCGGCTAAGGGGCAGCAGGCTCCACAGCGGCAGCTCGGATTCGGATCCAATATTCAAAACGCGCGCCTGGCGCATGCGGCGGAAATGGCACTGCAGCGGGGAGACAAAGCGCTCGCGCTGGATTACGCGCAGCGTGCGGCCCAGTCTGCGCCCAACGATGCCCAGCTATGGTTTCTGGTCGGCTATGCGGCGCGGCTCGATGGCAAATACCAGCTGTCGGCAACCGCCTTCCAGCGCGGCCTGAGCATTCAGCCCAGTTCAGCCAGCGGCATGTCCGGTCTGGCCCAAACCTACAACCAGATGGGGAAGACGGCGGAAGCGGAGGCGCTGCTGAAAAAGGCGCTGGCGGCAAATCCGGGCCAGCGCGACGACCTGCTGGTGCTCGCCGATATCTACATGCACGGCGGCAAGTATCAGGACGCGATCGCACCGCTGATGCAGGCCGAGCGCGTGAAGCCCGACGCGCGTTCGGAACTGCTGCTGGCCAACAGCTATCAGCACCTGAAGCAAATGGACCAGGCGAACCGCTACCTGGAGATGGCGAAGCATCGCGCCCCCAACAACCCGGATGTGGAGCGATCGCTTGCCGGCTTTTACCGCGAGACCGGCGACTACGGAAAAGCGATCGAGAGCCTGAGGGCCATTCGGAATCCCAAGCCAGACGTCGTCGCCGAACTGGCCTACACCTACAGTCTCGACAGCAAGCCTGAAGATGCCGCGCGGCTCTATGCGCAGGCGGCGAACGCGATGCCGCGCGATCTGAACCTGCAGCTTTCCGCTGCGCAGTCGTATGTGGCCCTGAACGAGACCGAGCACGCAAACGACTTTCTTGGCCGGGCGGAAAAAATCGATCCCAACTACTACCGGCTACACGCCATCCGCGCCACCATCGCGCAGATGCACGACAACAATGAGCAAGCTGCGGAGGAATACAAGCAGGCGATTGCGAATCTCCCCGCCTCTCCGCCCGAGGGTCCCCTCTATCCGATTGAACTGCACATGGACCTCGTTTCCATGTATCACGGCCTGAACCAACCTCAGGCCGAGCAGGAGCAGTTGCAAATTGCGCAGAAGCAGATCGCAGCGCTCAATGAACAGGGGCCGGATCGTCCCGCGTTTCTGCGGCTGCGGGCGATGATCGAGATGGACTCCGACCAACCGGAACAGGCGCTGAACGACATCAAGGAGAGCGTGGCGCTGAAGCCGCACGATCCGGCCAGCTTGCTGCTGAGTGGTGACGTACTGATGAAGATGGGCCGGGTCGAAGACGCGATCGCCGCCTACCAGCAGGTGCTTAAGCTTCAGCCGCACAGCCGATTTGCGCTGACCGCGCTAGGCTACTCAGAGCGCGCGGCACACAACGATGCTGAGGCGGAGCACTACTTCAACCTGCTGGCCCAGGCCTATCCAAAGCTTTATGTGCCCTATCTTGCGCTGGGCGACCTGTACACCGACCGCCATCAGTACAAGAGAGCGCAGGAGTACTACGCCAAAGGCTACGAGGTCGCCCCGAAGAACGCACTGATCGTGGCGGGCGGAATCAACGCCGCTGTCGAGCGCCACGACCTGAAGCTCGCCGGCGTTTGGGTACAGCGCGCGACAGGCGACATCGCGAATTCCCCGCAGGTCATGGCGGAAGAGGAGCGCTACTACCGGTTCATGGACAAGCCGGAGATTTCCGCCGAGCTGGGCCGCAAGGCGATCCAGTCTCTGCCGAAGAACCGCGATGTGGTGGTCTACCTGGGATACGACCTCCTCAGCCTGGAGAAATACGACGAGCTGCTGGCATTGACGCAGAAGTATGAGGATGTCCTGCCGAAGGAGCCGGATATTCCGCTGCTGGCCGGGTACGTCTACAAGCACAATAACGATCCGGAGAAGGCGGTCGAGGCGTTCAGCGAGGCGTTGCGGCGCGATCCGTCGGTCACCACCGCGTATGTAAACCGCGGTTATGTGTACAACAACCTGCAGAAGCCGGAGCTGGCGTCCGCCGATTTCGAAGAGGCGCTGAAGAGGGAGCCAAAGAACGGCGAAGCGCACCTGGGCCTTGCGTATTCCGACCTGGCTCTGAACCGCAACTTCGAAGCGCTGAAGCAGAGCAAGATGGCGGAGAGTGCGATGGGCGACTCCGGCCCTCTTCATCTAATCCGCGCGACAGCGTATGGACGCGAGGGCATGCTGAGCAAGGCTGTCGGGGAATACCGGCAGGCGATCAAGTTCATGCCGAACGATGGCTCGCTGCACTACAGCCTGGCCAGCGTCCTGTTTTCCGAGCGGCAGTTCCGCGAGGCCGCCGACGAGCTGACAACCGCGCAAAAGCTTCTGCCCGAAGACCCGCAGGTCTATGCCCTGCAGGCTCGGACCTACGCCGGTCTGGATGATCGAGCGCAGGCGCTGAACAGCATTCAGCTGGCCGAAAAATATGCCGCGCGCATGCCTCCCCCGGCGACGCCGACCAGCCCGCGAGCGAGCGACATTTACGTTGCGACTGGCGAAGCGTACAACACGCTCGGCGATCAGGATCAGGCGATGGCGAGCTTCAGCAAAGCGCTGACCAGCCCCTATGCCAGCCGTGTCGGCGTTCGCCTGGCGATCGGGCAGCTGATGGCGCAGGAGGGACATAAATCCGATGCGGAGCGGCAGATCGCCCTGGCGCAGATGGAGGCCGATGCAGGCGACACGCCGCAGCCCACGGGCCCGCAGTACATCGAAGCCGCGGGAATTCTCCAGCAGCTGCATGAATATGAGCTGGCGGAAAATTATCTGGAACGCGCCCGTACGGCGGGAGCCTCGGACATCTCGGTCCGGACCTCACTCGCGAATACCTATCTCGCGTTGGGCGAGACCTCGCGTGCAGCTGCCGAACTGGCTGCCGTGCGGCAGTCGGACGAGGCGACCTCCGACTATGCCTTCCTGCTCGCTCAGGCCAACCTCTATAAGCAGCAGCACCACAATGAGCAGGCCATCTCCGCTTTTGCGCAGGCCGCGAGTCAGGCTGGAGAGGACCAGACGGCCGAGCAGCAGCTGATTCTGACCGGAGCGAATGAGGGCTACGGCCTCAATCGCCACATCAGCGTGCTGTCCAATCTGCTGCAGCAGCCGATTTACGAAGACAGCACGGTCTACCTGCTGGACGCGAAGACCTTCGGCAATCCGCCGCCGTTGTCGGGAACGACCGCCACTTCCACCCCGGGTCCTCCGATGCGGTACACGATCGAACCGGACTGGACGAACGCATTCCATCTGCACCTCGGGCCGGTTCCGACGGCCGGAGGCTTCTTCCAGATCCGCAATGCGCGAGGCCTGGTTTCGGTTCCGGCCATCGGCATCGTGAAGCGCGACACGACGGACTACAACTTCAACTTTGGGGTGAACCCCACGATCCAGATCGGCCACGGAATGCTGAGCTTCAACAGCGGCTGGCAGGGAACCGTGCGACGGGACTCCACCTCTCCAAGACAGATGGACGAGAACAGGGGCCGCTTCTTTACGTACCTCAGCACCAGCTCGTTCTTCAACGCGATTTCGCTGAATGCGTACGTGATCCGTGATTTCGGCAACTTTACCCAATTGCCGCTGAGCGAAAGGACGCTTGCCGGAGCATTCGACTTTCGTGTGGGTTCGCCCTGGGGCAAAACGGCTCTCATCACGGGCTGGGGAAGCAGCGACCAGAACTTCACGTCAAGCGTGCTGGGTAACACCGAAAATTACTACAGTTCCTCATATATCGGGTTTACGCGCCAGTTCGGGATGCATCTCAATGTCGAGGGTCTGGTCGAGTACGTCCGCAGCTGGCGCACAGTGCCCTTCGTGCTGAGCCCCGGCAGCTTCGTGATGCACTCGGGTACGGCACAGGCACTGCGTCCCGCCGGAATCGTTGAGTTCTCACCCGCCCGCAACTGGAATATCCGGCTGACCGGCGCCTATGAGGACACACGCAGCGTCCACCTCTACGACATGACTCAAAACGGCATCGCGGTGTCGTACATGCGGCCGTTTGGCCGTTTCTTCAACGAAAACAAAGGCCAGGTGCAGGTGAAATATCCGATTCGATTTACGTTTGGCGTGCAGGAGCAAACCTTCCCCAATCTGACCCAGGGACGGACGCAGGAGGTCCGGCCTTATGTGAGCATCTCAATCTTTTGAGGCGAACCGATGCGAATCTGCCTTGTTGCAGCATTTCCCCCCAGTCGACGTCAGCTGAACGAATACTCATTTCATATCGCTCGTGAAATCCAGAAGCATCCGAATGTCGAATTGATCGTCCTGGGTGATGAACTCTCCGACTACGAATTTGCGACGGATAGCACGGGCAGGCAGATGCATGCGGAACGGCAGGCGGAGCTTCCCGAATTCAATGTGATCCGCTGCTGGAAGTTTGGCAGCCTGGCGACTCCGGTTCGGTTATTGAACACGATCCGCCGGCTGAAGCCGGACGTGGTGTGGTTCAACCTGGTATTTTCCAGCTTCGGCACCCCGGAGACGCCATTTGCCGCTTTTGCCGGCCTCTCCGCGCCGGCCCTGACGCGTGCCGCCGGCTTTTATACCCACATCACGCTGCACCACATCATCGAGCATTGCGATCTGCCGGCGGCTGGCGTGCGCCGGGAGAAGATTTACCGCATGGGGACCGAGGTCGCCACGCGAACGCTGCTCAAGGCTGACTCGGTCTCGGTACTGCTTTCGGCTTACCGGAAAACACTGCTGAAGAAGTATTCGGCCCAGAATGTGGTCCTCGGCACACATGGGATTTTCACGACGACCTCTCATCCGCCGGATTTCTCGATGCGCAACAATCCCGACTCGCGCATCCTCGCCATTGGCCATTGGGGCACCTACAAGCGGCTCGAGTTGCTGATGGAAGCTTTTCCGAAGATTCTGGAAAAGGTGCCGAATGCCCGGCTGATCGTTGCCGGCGCGAATCATCACACGCGCGCCGGCTACTGGGAGTCCATCCGCGCCGCGCAGCCGGCCCATTTGCCGATTGAGTTCCGCGGCTATGTTGCCGACGAGGATCTGCCGCAGCTCTTCGGCAGTTCATCGGTGCTGGTGATGCCGTATGACTCGTCTACAGGCTCGAGCGGACCCGCCCACCAGGCGTGCGAATTTGGGCTGCCGATCGTCTGTGCCGACATCGCGGATTTCCGCTGCATGGCCGCCGACGACGAAATGGCGATCAACTTCTATGAGGTGGGCAATGCCGCCGATCTCGCCGACAAACTGGTGACCATCCTGCAATCGGAAGATCTGCAGCGGCAGTTGTCCGAACACAATTACCAGGCCGGCATTCAGATGACGATGTCCACCGTCGTGCGGAACTATCTCCGCTGGTTTGATCTGCACCAGTGCAAGCGCAGCCTGGGATCGACTGTGCCGATGGAGCAAAGACGTCAGATGCGCCGTGCGTGGCCGCTGCGTATGGTTCGCCTCCAGCGGCCAGTACCTGCCGATCCGGATTTCTCCGCTGAAGAGCCGGGGACGACGTTCGGCGGCTGATGGCGCCGGACCTGGTCTCCGCACGGGGACTATCTCCTTCGTGCAGCATGCCTCTCACCGAAGTTCCATTAATCAGCCAGGAACGAATCAGGGTGATAAATGACCGGTGCGGGTGAGATCCGATGGACCGCCCTGTCCAGCCGGATCGTCGTCTCCTCCTCGCCAGTCGTGCCGTTTCATGCAATAACGACGCGCACTGAGCTCGATCACTGCTGGAAGCCGGCGCAGCGCCGGAGCCGCGCGCGAATGGGTGCGAAATGCGCCAGGTTACTTTGTTGTTAGTTACTTTAGGAATTCATTGCCCCCTTCGTACCATTGCCTGAAGCACTAAGGTTGCTTACCTTCAGAGTCACAACTCCGTACAAGCACGTCGAGAATTGATCCCTGGCGGGGAATGCCTGGGTTTGCAGTAGCACGTCGCTGCGGTCCACATGTCTGCGTTTCGGGGAGTCTGCGTGTTCGGCGCGGAGCAGAACTCTCAAGGTAGGCCGCATGCGAATCTCCCCCGTTGTTGTCTTCGCGCTCATCGCTTCCGCAGTGCCTTCGTTCGCGAACGTATCCGTCACCAGTCCCTCCAACAACACCAGCGTTACATCGCCGGTAGCATTTAAGGCCACGGCGACGACCAGCACGTGCTCCCGGGGTGTCGCCTCGATGGGCATTTATGTCGACAACCAGCTGAAATACGTCGTCAACAGCACCAGCATGAATGCGTCCGTCAGCATGACGACCGGCAGCCATTATGTCGTCGTGCAGGAATGGGATTACTGCGGCGGTGCTTCCAAGGCGCCGCTGTCGCTCAACGTCGTTCAGCCGGTCACAGCCGCCTCCACCACCGTGACCTCCGGAGTGGCTTTCGGTGCAGTCACCGTCAGTTCGCCAACACCCGGCCAGGTGGTGACGTCGCCTTTTCTGCTGAGCGCGACGAATGTCACGTGCGAAGGCCAGCCGGTCTCCACGATGGCCTACTCCCTCGACGGCAACGGAACCCTGCTGGCTCTGACGAATGCAACCAGCCTCAACGCGCAGGTCAGCGCATCTGCAGGCCAGCACACGCTGCACGTGAAGAGCTGGGGACCGAACAATGCGGCCTGCGATACCGACGTCACGGCGAACGTCACAACCTCCGCGACCTCGATCATTCCGTCGAATGCGATTGCGGTGAGAAACATCCAGACCTTCCTCAACTGGAAGGGGCAGTTTGATCCGGCGACGGTCGTCTCTGGCACCACCGCAGCCTCGGGCACGTTCCAGATCGTGAACTCACCGTCCCTGAGTGGCGCCGCCATGCAGTTCGTGACGACCTACTCGGGCAACGGTGGCGAACTGTATTACGACCACTTCGCCAGCGACAACGCATCGCAGAACTGGTTCCTCGATGCCATGGTCTACGTCGCATCGCCCAACAGCACACTCGCGAATATCGAGATGGACCTGAACCAGGTGGATTCGGCAGGGAACACCATCATCATGGGCTTCCAGTGCGACGGCTGGAATTCGACGTGGGACTATACGTACACCGACACCGCAACCCACTGGACCAGGTCGAGCCAGCCCTGCAACCCCCGCAACTGGACTGCGAATGCATG
>DASSKX010000707.1:0-2211 GCA_035689925.1 Acidobacteriaceae bacterium | reverse complement strand
GGCGGCTGTGGGGTTGAGGTTTAGAGCTTTGGCAGTTGTGAGGTGTTCCAGCCTCCGCCGAGGGCCAGGATGAGCTGCACGCTGGCGGCGTACTGGCGGGCGGTAATATCCGCCTGGGTGCGTTCATTGCTGAGTTGTGCGGTCTGCGCCGTGAGGACTTCGAGGTAGGTCGTGACGCCACCTTTGTAGCGGAGGGTGCTGAGGGCGAGGGAGTGGTGCGCGGAGGCGACGGCGGCGGCTTCGACGGTGGCTTCCTGACTGAGAATGCGCACGGCGGAGAGGTTGTCCTCCACTTCCTGGAAGGCGCTGAGGACGTTTTGCCGGTAGTTGGCGACCTGCTGCTCGTACGCCTCACGGGTTTGTTCGGTGAGGGCGTGGCGACGGCCGGCGTCGAAGAGCAGCTCTGTGGCTGAAGCGCCAAGAGACCAGAAGGCGCTGGGGCCCTGGATCCAGGTTCCGGCTGCGCCGCTGAGGAAGCCTCCGGTGCCGGTGAGGGCGATGTTGGGGTAGTACGCGGCGAGCGCGATGCCGATGCGCGCGTTGGCGGCATCGACCTGGCGCTCGGCGGCGGCGATGTCGGGGCGGCGCTCGAGCAGCTGCGAAGGCAAGCCCGCGGGGATTTGCGGCGGGATGCCGGTCAGGGGCATCGGCGGGAGGCTGAAGGTCGAGGCGGGCACGCCGATGAGGGTGGCGATGGCGTGTTCGAACTGCGCGCGGGCGACGTCCACATCGACGTCCTGGGCGCGGGTTTGCTCGAGCTGCGTCTGCGCCAGCGCTACGTCGGATTCGGTGGCGACGCCTCCCTTAAATCGTATCTGCGACAGTTTCAAATACTCCTCGTAGGAAGCGAGACTGTTGTTGAGGAGCTGCTTTTGCGTGTCGAGGCCGCGCATCTGGAAGTAGTCGATGGCCAACTCGGCGCGGAGGCTCAGCTCCACGTTGGCGAGTTCGGCGGCCGAGGCCTGGGCGACGGCGCGCGATGCTTCGACGGAACGGCGCACCTGACCCCAGAAGTCGGGCTGCCACTGCGCCTGCCCGCCGAGGTTGAAGACGTTGTACTGATCGTGCGACAGGCCGCGTGTGGAGGTCGGGGTGTTCGTGGAACTGCGCACGCGCTCGATCGACGGGCCGGCGGCGAGCGTGGGGTAGTACTGCGAGCGCGCGATCTGCACCTGCTGGCGGGCTTGCAGGTACTGCTCGGCGGCTGCCTTCAGCGTCTGGTTGGAGACGGCGATCCTGTCCTCGAGTGTGTTGAGCTGGGGGTCGTTGTAGATCGTCCACCACTGGCCGCGCAGAGCCTGGTCGCTGGGTTCGGTGTGCTTCCAGCTGCCGTTGGGCGGGTTCGGCGGCGGGACGGCGCTTTCTTTCCAGGCCGGAGCCTGCGGGACGGAGGGTTGATGGTACCTGGGGCCGACGGTGCATCCTGTCGCGAGCAGCGCGAGAGCGGAAGCGGCGAGAGCCGCGGGGGAGAGCCGCATCATTCGCTGCTCCGCTCGGATCCGCTCTGGCCGGGCTGGACTACACGGACGGTTTCGCCGTCGACGAGCGAGTCAGGAGGATTCTGGACGACGAGGTCATTGGGCTCGAGACCCTGCGTGACCTGCACGACGCGGCCATCGTCCTGGCCGATGGTGATGGGGACGAGTTTCGCCTTGTTGCCGTTGACGACCGTGGCGACGCGCAGGCCTTCCTGGCGGAACATGAGCGCGGATACGGGAATGACGAGGGTCCGCTGCGGAACGTTGACGCGGAAGTGCACCTGGGTGAAAGCGCCGGGAACGAGGAGGCCCTGCGGGTTTGGCACGTCGACTTCGACGAGCAGCGTGCGCGAGGACGGATCGATGGCGTTGGAGGTGCGCACGACTTTGCCGGTGAAGCGGCGGCCGGGGTACTCGTTCAGGGTGAGATCGGCGGGCGTGCCGGGGGTGGTGTTCGGCGCGTCGACCTGCGGGATGTTCACGTAGACGCGCATGATGTGCTCGTCGGCCATGTGGAACATCTCGCGTCCGCCCGCTCCGGAGCCGGCGCTGATCAGCATGCCGATGTCGACGCCGCGCGCGGTGATGACGCCGTCAAAGGGCGCGTAGACCTTCTCGAATCCGGTGAGCTGCTGGAGGCGCTGGACGTTAGCCTGCGCGGAGCGAACGAGCGTCTCGCTCGATGCGGCCTGCGTGACGAAGTTTTCCGTGTCCTGCTGGGTGACGGCGTTGC